>CAZUFQ010000079.1:0-13380 GCA_964618735.1 uncultured Enterobacteriaceae bacterium | reverse complement strand
AAGCTGATCTTAGCCTGAGTGACCTACGGCAGCTCAATCGGGACGCTCTGCTCCAGGAAGACTACGAGCAATTGCGAAAGTTCCTTCTAAAGACCATCACAGACGAGAAGCTGCGCACAAGAGTCCTTCAAACAATTAAGAAGGCTGTAGGGCAACCTGACAATCTCGCACAAGCCTCTATTAATAGAGTATTGTGCGATGAAGAGTTCTATACAACTTCCCAGCCTGTTTTTGCTCAAGCTCAGTTACCGCACGACTCCGTGTCTCTTGTTCCATACCACATAATAATTTGTATCCCGGAGGCCCATTCGATGGACTACGACGCTGACCTTGCGCCCTACTTACGAGATCTGGGCTGTCGCAACCTTCATATTGCACGCAATCTCGTCTACCGTGTCCAAGAAATGGTCGAACCCATCCGAAAGCTTCGGAAAGATCTTGCCAAAGCATTGCTTGCGCCAGAATGTTCGGGTGGAATTGCACTGCCAGACTCTATCAAGCAACACCTCCAAGCAATGAGAATCGCAGCCTGCTCAGTAAGCCAAGCTCAACTGATGAAAAACGATCATGCTGACTACTCCCATGTTTATCGGAAAGGTAAAAATTTATTTGTCAATAGTGAATAGTTTCCATTTATTTTAAGACACAGCGTGGCACGGAAAAATTCTATGTACAGCCAAAAAGCACGCGACAGACGACGATGTACAGCGACTAAGAAGGATGGAGAACAATGCCAAGCGTACGCATTGTGGGGAAATCCGGACCAAAAGTGCGCCGTTCATACCTATAAACAGCGGAAAAAAGCCGTATTTCAGCGCGTGTTTCACGGAAAAACCCGTTATGAGCCCTGCCATTGTATTGCGTACCAGTGGCCCCATCGTCCGGGTGGTGGCCTGTGTCGTTGGCCTGATCCACCCCAGTATAGATGCCTGACTCCGACCAGCACCCATGATTGGCCGCGGTTTCGGGGAGAGATGCAAGTGGCGATGCGCTTTCTGAAGCGACGCTGGCGGGAAGAGGAGAGGGAAAAGAAAGCCCGGTAACCTCGCTCCATGTCCCGCTCTGCAGAGCCCTTAAAAAGAGTCGAGTCACCCAGATTGCACCCCTAAAAAGAGCGAGAAAATAACAACCTAAAAGTGACATTATTGGGCTTGTTGGACGACTGAACCCGTTAAACAAACGGGAATCTGACGGGAAAATCGATGTTGTCACGCTTGTATCGCCGCGGCAAACTCTACTTTTGCGTGGCCACTGAGGGCTGAACTGTCTTGATAAAAAAACAAGGAGATAACAGCAGAAATGTGGAACATGTGGACTTCTTGCCATTTTCTACAACGTCTCCCATTTTTGCCATCAAAATGATGGCAATTTGTAGGCAAGATATGGACGTAAAGACGGCCACGTTAGCCTAAAAGATAGGCAAAATTAGGCAGAGCAATGAAGAAGAAAAGGAAGATATGGACGCCCAACGCTTCCGTAAACACCCGGTAGTTTGTCGGCGTTTTATCATTATTTTCCCGGACAACTCAGAGAGCTGCGAAAGCTGCTCAAGCTACTAAATCGCGTCCGCAAGGAAATGAAAACGGTATGTTTCTTTTTCATTGGTTCTACCCATTGCAAAAAACAACAGCAAAGCAATGAGGACACGACCCCTAAGACCTGAAAGATTCAATAAATTTCACACAAAACGTCACGTCCCCAGTAAAACGTCGAGAGTGTTGCAGGACGCCATTGCAATCCAATACTTCCAAAGGATCACCCGAACTCTGCAAAGAACAGAGATTTTGCAGAGCATACCAGCAACCGCAAATACAACACCCGCGGACCAACTTTCCCACAAACGTAGTGGGAAAATAGTGGGAGGGGCAGGGCGCAACGGCACCGTCATCCGAACGCGCCAGACAGAGGAGGGAACGAACGATGACCGACCGTGACGGCGCTCGGCCTACGTTATCTTCCACTACCTTTCCCAACATCGCCAATGCTTCGTCATCATCGGTAGAGAGCATTCTCCTGGTGGGGAACTCTGAGTGCTGGACATGCTGTTCCTGTCTAGACCGTAGAAACCAGCCTAAGCCTGCCGGACTGATTTCCCGGACATGCAAATGGCTGTTTTGCTGACTTTACAAATTTAGGGGTTACGCAGTCCAAATCCTAAATCTTTGATTTGTAAGGAATCTCAATCGTATATCTCTGAGCGAGATTAAAGGAAAATCGACAACTTACGAATCCAACTGCGTAACTCCTAAAATTATCCAGTTTTGCAATAATTCCTGGACAGATGGGCAGAAGAGCAGCGGAAAATTTCCTCTCATTGAGGCGCTCACGAGAAACGGTTAGCGCTCGCGCACTATGGTGGGGCCGATTCACACCACCTCGCGCGGTGCGCTGGAACGAAAGGTTAGGCTGGTTACTGATTTTGCGCAAACGACCAAAGCTCTGCCTTGGTCCCATTGAAGAAGTTCACATTGGTCACCCCAATTCCCTCTACCGGCGCGGAATTGGACACCTGCCAAAACGTCCAGTGCGTCCAGGGTGCGGGTACTCGCGGTGCGCTCGCTGAATACTGGGCAATCCAAAGCGGGCATTTCCTCAGATCTGCAACAGCGGCATTTGGGGACGACAGGGCCTCTCTCAAACTATGACCACCATAGATCATAGGGTACCGACCAGTCTTCTGATAGATCCTTTCGACGAAATCCTTTGCTTCGGTAATACTCATTGAATGGCCGTTCGGAGACGGCTCGAAGTCCAAAGCCATTAAATCCCCTCTACTTGGCTTAACAATGGAAACAAAGTGGTCCGCTTGTCCAATAGGGTCGCCTTCCACGCCGAAGTGGTACGCACCGCGAACCAAACCAACTGCTTTTGCCTGTTCCCAATTTCCTGCAAATGCTGAATCAACGAAGTTTATCCCCTGAGTCGCTTTGATGAAAATAAACGAAACATCACTCCCTCCCACTTTTGACCAGTCGACGCTAGATGCACGGTAAATGTCTGGGCCAAATGCCTTATTTTCCGCCTTGAGTGCCTGAATTCTGCTTGAGGTGCCTGTTATGTCGTTCACGTTGTCCGATAGAGAGGCGACGTTATTTTTTAAAGCACTAATGTCATCCGCCTGCTTCTGAATGAAAGCCGTTCGACCTTTTAAATCCTCCACTTGAGAAGCGATTATGTCTGCTTCGCCCTTACTCTTCTGAATACTGGCGTTAACCTTGGCGCTCACATCTACGATGCTTTGTTTAAAGTCCTTGTAGCTTCCGATTCCCAAAACACTCAATGCGACAATTAGAACGGCAAGTGGTACTGCAACAAGAAACGCTAAGAGCTTTGCCCACTCTTGTATTTTCTTTATTACACTCTCTGTAATTTCGACTTCAACGACGCGTTTGTCCTGGAAACGTTCCTTTAATGCTTCGTCGATCCTGACCTTAATTTCTGCCCTGACTTTCTCAACCAACAGCGTATGGTCATCTTTCAATAGCGAGCCGCAATCCCCGCAATAGTTCTTCCCCTCAGGATTCGCGGCTTCACAAGACGGACACAGCACGATATTGCCCCCGTTTAGTGACGTCAGGCTACGCTCGCTGCAGCTGACGCGAAAAGCCTAACGCTCAAATTAAGCAGCGGGCGAAGCCCGTCCGCTTGAATGCCTTGTTGGGCCTAGTCACGCTTTGCATATCAACTCCACGTGTTTTTTCCGAAGGCGATGCCAAGGACAATCAAGGGTTTGCCTGCCCGGAAGGTATAGCAGAGGCAGTACGGAAGTGTCGATAAAGCACTACTGGTCGCATCATCGCTGGAAAGCGAACTTGGTGCCGAGGATTACCCTTGCATTTTTTGGCGGTATAAGCGTTAAGTTCAGCCTTAATCCGGTCACTCGCGCCCATGGCCTCTTTGATCGCACAATCTGCAGTGAATGGACTGGAATTCCGAATGCGGGCATTGATCATAGCCTCTTCTACAGTTCCACCCCCAGCAAGGACAGCTCGATAGGAAGGGAGCCACTCATGCTCGATCCAGCGGTTAATCATGTAACGTTGCACAGATTCCTGACGGAGTGCTGCTCGCGTCCAATGACGAAATATCTGCCAGTCTTCAAGGGTCGTTTTGGCCTTATGCTGATACTGAGGACAGTATTTCCCGCCGCCGGGGAACACTCCATGACCGAATGGCTGACCGTCGAGATCGACTTTGATCTCACTACGTGGGTCAGTACAAACACCACCATTTGCACGAATCCGATCAAATGTGATTCCGCGAAGCTTGAAATAGCGCTCGGGCTTCGGCGCAAGCGCGGGATAATGTACTTTGACATAGTCGATAAAATGTTCGAGTGCACCGCTATCCGTATGGTCGAGCCCAACGCCTCCAAGAGCGTAGCTAATCAGGTGCTTCGCGTCATTGTGCAAACCAGGACCCTGCCAAGCCATTGCGCCTTCCGGATCGGTCGGTAGATCTTCCTGACCGGAGACCCCCCAATTGGCGACTCCCGTTGTTAAAACCAACGCCCCAAGTGCAGCGGAACTATCTTCCTTTGCTGGGTCGTAGCGGTTGACCCACTCACGAATCACAGAGGCTGGCAGCTGTTCATGATAGAAAGCCAAAGTGTCTTCAATTTGTGGACTCCAGTGCCCTGCTTCAAGAATTGCATGAAGGTCGGAATCCGTGATCGTAGGCGCTGCATTTGCCGATATCGCATAGAGCATCCAGCAGCATCCAATAAAAAACCTCGAATTTTTCATCCTCCCCCTCCCGATAAGAGATCTATATTGATGGCATCAAATGTGCCACGAATGGAGACTGCTAGTACGAATAGATACACCTTCCTATTCGTAGCAACATGTTTCCCCATCTGTACACCACCATGTTTCTCCATCTACCCCCTCTTAAGTTGCTATAAGTAGAAACTTTATAAACATTCCCGTCGTCCTGTCTATAAACCCTCTTGCCCTTCTGCGTCAACGATGCGCGTTACGATGGGTTCGCATGGCGCCGTGCGCGGCTTGGTGAACGCGCATCTGTTAACGCCGCTCTTTTCGCGCGCCGTCTGACTGTGGTAGGCCAAGGGCAAAAGGAGGAGCCATATGATGGGTAAGATATGGACTCGAAGGCTCAGCCGCGCGGAACGCATTATTCTGGAGACCTTTGCGCCGCTGTTGCGGGACATCGACCGGCGCAGTCACATTCTCCATGAGGTGATCTCAACCTTGGAACATTTGCGTGGAGTCCGGACGATAGAGGAGCGCGATAAACTTCTTGACGAAATGTAAAGAGAGCTCGCGCTCATTGACCAGGCTGAAGTGGAGCGCGAGGAACAGAAGCCGTCGGTGCATTAGCGGCAGGTCATCAATGTGGTGAGCGCGCCGCGAAGCTGTTAGCTATCTACGGTGCCGTCAACCGCGGTGGCTCTCTCCCTGACTACTGGTAGAAATGGTAGAAATGAACGCGGCTAGGCGCGCGCCTTCACGGCATCATGGCCCCACCGGCACCCTTGCTTCAATTCCATCTCGATTTTGTCTCTTAATTCCAGAGGCTCAAATTTTCGGCCTACAAGCCACAAGAGCGCGCGTACGACGGCAGAACGAGGATAGCCCGCCCGAGTAGGTTGCTTTGCTCCCGGGCCAGTTGTGACAGCAGAGTGAGTGCTGCCTGGGTCAGGACAATAGCGATGACTTTGAGCGGCAAGGGTGTTACGGGCCGAAAGAAGAAATTTCCACACTTTCTCCAGCTAAAAAAGGCGCGCATATCGGACACACTGGACGCCTAAAAAAAGAGAGGAAGTTCTACAATTTCGACACCTAAAAAAGGGACAAGAATGAGTCTTCGCATCTCTCGCTATTACAACGGGGGAAAAGTGATGATAATGTTGAAACCTACAGGAAAACTACAGAAAGATGCCGCGTCCTTGTAGGAAAAAGAACCCTGTAAAAAACAGGGTGTTTGTAGGGTGCTAATGCTAAATAAACATTGAAATCATTGCAAACAACAATGGAAACAAGAGCAAGTGGGCGTGAAGACGTCAGGTTTTGCCGGTTTTGCCGAACAAGTCAGACTGAAAACCTGACAAAACCTGACATTTGGGGTGCAAACTTGCGAAACTCACAGAGTCAGTACGCGTTATTGGGTTTTTCGGCACAAGTACGGCTGACGGCGCCGTGGGCAGCGATGTAGCTCGCAAAGTAGACACTTTGGACACCATAAAAAAGAGCAAAATTCCACAGGAGCACCCTCGTAATATGGGCACTACACGAACCCGCACCACGAAGACCATTAGACTACAATCGGACGCGAACCAAACCGCTCTCCCGGTGGCCGCCTCTCCGGCACCATCTCCAGCGCGGACACCTGCCGAGCAGGCTATCGTCGATGCATGGCGGAAACGCGGGCGAGATCCCCAGCTTCCCAAGATAAAAGGGAGGGAGAAAGAAATCTCCCCTGTTACATCAGACCACGAGCTGTGGGCGGCGCAGATGGCGGACCTGATGAAGACGGATGACGCTGAGTTTTTGTTGCATCTTCTTTCCGAAG
Organism: uncultured Enterobacteriaceae bacterium; assembly: GCA_964618735.1. Classification (GTDB taxonomy): domain Bacteria; phylum Desulfobacterota; class Binatia; order Bin18; family Bin18; genus SYOC01. The sequence continues at coordinate 6,849 of CAZUFQ010000079.1, read as the reverse complement.
GCCTCAGCTGTATCTGGAAGACGGAAGGCAATCGCGCCTTCAACCTTACCCTCGCTGGGGTGGCCGGTATCGCCCCCCGAGATTTACTTGAGATCCTTCTCGCCATTCAAATGCTCAGTGTCCATCACGCTGGCATGGAACTCTTGAGGCGCACGATGCTCGATGACCAAACCACGGATGGCGTCACTATAGGCGTGAAGCGGGCTACGTCTCTTTTTCGCACCTTTACGGCGCAGATGGACACGTTAATGCGCTATCGCGGTGGAGGTAAACAAGTTGTCACGGTACAACACGTCCAGGTGGACGCTGGTGGCCAAGCGATTGTTGGAACTGTAAACCACAGCTCAAACCAACCAAGAGGGGGGAGGGATGAAGCACAAAAGTGAGGAACAACCCCATGAACCGCACGTTAATCCTTTTGCCCGACTGCCGCGCTGTGGGGCAAAAACCCGTGCGGGTACTGCGTGCCAGCGTGTTGCTGGTCCGAAAAGACGATGTCGGCTGCACGGTGGGGGACCGGGTAGTGGGGAACAGATAGGGAACTAGAACAAACTAAAACATGGCCGTTACACGGCGGCGGCGATTGCAGAACGCAAAACGGTACATGCACTGCTCCGCCAAGCGAAGGCACACCTGAAGATAATGCTGGAGTGAGGCGGCGGGTCTAGGCAACGATTTGTAAAAACACATGAGACACAAAAAGACGGGGCCGTGAGTGCTCTTGTAAAAAACAAGTAATCTACAAGAGAGCACCATCGAAGACGAAGCAAAACTGAGTGTTTGGGACGGCAATTTAGGAGAGCGATAAGGAGATTATTGTTGGAGAGATTAGCATTGGAAATGGCCCAAAAATCCACCAGGACGGACGTGAAAATGACACCAGCACCGAAGCTTGCGCTGATCCCTACCCCCTCCTCCGTCGGCTCGCTCAACGATTTACGCGGCATTAGGAGAGAAATGATCAAGGTGTATCGAGCGACGCGTCGTGGTGACCTCGATACGAGAGACGCGGCGCGGTTGGTGTTCGTGTTGCGCGAGATTGCGCGGACAATCACAGAGGGTGAACTCGAAGAGCGGCTTATCGCGCTCGAAGAGGAAATGGGCATGAAGAAATGAAAGCGACGATCAAACGGCTTCGACGACTGGAGCGAAGCTGCCCCAAGTGCCGCAGCACCATGGAGCTGCACTGTTCGAAGTGTGGCAAAGAGCCGATCGTTTTGAAGGTGGTGTATCCCGAGAATGACCCAATAGTCCATGACAGAGCTGAGGAAGCTGAAACGGCGCGTCGACGGTTTCAGGAGTTTTTGCGTGCATGAAAACGACAGCACGACGGATAAAAAAGCTAGAGCATACCTGCCCTAACTGCGGCCAATCCATGCGCTTGTGTTGTGTAAGCTGCAAAAACAGCGGGGACGATTACTTGAAAGAGTACAGCGAGTACCAACAACGACTCGTAGATGCCTTGCAGAAAGCAGCCAAGGAAAGCAAGCTGGCGACTGACAGCGAAGCGGAAAGCGCCCGGGTGCGCTTTCAGGAACTGCTCAACTCATGAACGTGAAACACCGAATGAGGAAGTTAGAGCGATGCTGCCGGACCTGCGGCCATGTCATGCGGCTGCAGTGCGATCGGTGCAAGTCTGGTAATTCGTGCCCCGATCTTTCCGTCCTTAGTGAGGATGAGTTGAACCAGCTAGAAGCGATCACTGCCAAGTTAGAAAAGTATGCGAAACGTTGACCGACGCATCAAGAAGTTAGAGAAATGCTGCCGCCACTGCGAAAAAGAAACGCTGCTGGACGTGCTATGAGAACAAAATCCTGCCTGACTCGGCTCGAAGCGGTCATGTTTCCTACCTGCCCCCAAAAGCTAGACTGCGGCTGCTGCAGGGCAACGGCGATATTAGCACTAGTTCAGTTGAAAATTGCGCAATTTTTGCCAGGTATGACAATTTTTTTTGCCACTTTTGTCACCCTGCTGACCAAACAAAAAATAAAATGCTCTATTCTGAAGGGAAACCTTGCTTTTTTTCGTTTTTTATCATAATGGGACTGCCGCAAAGATACGTCTAAAGAGATAATATCTCCGGCCGAACTCCGAAAAAAAGAAGAGAATAAACTGGCTTAGATCTTGCTCGCTAAGAAAAAGAAGAAGCGGATCCCAAACATGGAGAAAATTCGTGGTTCTAGGGCAATTCGCTATGGAGGCTCAAAAGGAGGATCATCATGGTAGACGAAAAGGACCGAATCAGGAAACAGGTTGAAGCAGAGTTTGCAACGATGGAAAGAGACATCACGACTTCACAACCGGGGATTCTTGACGTCTTGGCGGTCTATGGAAACTACGAAGAGGCTATTCGACAAGCGAGTCTATATCTCAACTCGCTTGATCCGAAACCCGTCTTCACGACAACGGACCGCTCTGATTTCTAAGATCGGAATCAAAGGGAGAGACGAATGCCAACTTGGGGAGAAATTCTTCAGGAGCTAAAACAAGTATCTGTCCAGAACGAGCAATTGATTAAATCTGGTCAATCGTCTCTCGTGGTCTCTCCTTTTGATATCGTTAGACGCAAATATTTAAGAATACTAGCTGAGCACACTAAACGTGATGTTATTCTTTATGCAAGCAGGTGGACACAACCAAGTCCAGGAGTTGGACCAGAACTGGTTAGTATCACTCCAGAAGATTTGCAAGGCTTCATGGAGGTAATGCATGGGCTCAATACAGCTCACTTAGATTTAATTATCCATCTTCCCGGAGGGTCAGCAGAAGCCACTGAATCACTTGTATCTTATATTCGCTCAAAATTTCACAATGTCAGAATCTTTGTTCCTCATGCCGCGATGTCAGCCGCGACCCTGCTAGCGTGTTCTGCTGATCGTATCGTAATGGGAAAGCATTCATATCTAGGGCCGATTGATCCGCAGTTCATTTTACAGACAGAGATCGGTTACGTTTCGATAGCCGCTCATGCAATCGAAGAACAGTTTGCTCTTGCGAAAGAAGAAATTACAAAACAACCTGGACTTCTACCAGCATGGCTCCCCATACTGCGTCAATATGGACCTGCGCTTATAGTCCAATGTAAACTTGCTCGTGATTTATCGGAGTCTTTAGTAAGCAATTGGTTGTCGGAATATATGTTTGCAAATGTACAGGAGAAGCAGGAACTTGCTGCGCAGATTGCAAAGAAGCTAGCTAATCATGCAAATTTTAAGAGCCACTCTCGCTTCATAAATCGTATTCAAGCAAAAGAATTTGGCCTTGTAGTAGATGAGCTGGAGACGGACCAGGTTCTACAAGATTCTGTATTGTCGGTCTTCCATGCGACAACTTATACTTTTAGTACCGGTCAAGTGACGAAGATCATTGAAAACCACATCGGTAAAGCATTTATTAAGAGCAGCCAACAGCAAATTATTATCCAACAGCGACAACCTAAAATTGAACCTCCAGTTAAACCTCCGCCTGGTCCCTCATAGGAATCTTGCCTTTTAACTGTTCTCCCATCAGCAATTTGCCCGCAGGGAAGATGCTGATTTCTTAAACTATAGAATCTGTAGCAACTTTCTATTAGGACACTGCCCAAGTTGCGCCAATAGAAGAATCGGGCAACGCCGTGACTATTGACGAACACCTATTTCTTCTCGACAAGAAAAAGAAATTCTCTATTGGGTTGCTCGGAATCTCGAATCCATTCATCCGTCCATTTCATACCGGCCATCACATTTTTCTTATAGTCTATTTCCACAACTTCAAGGAGTTTGCCATTTTCTCCGAGAACCTGATTTAACTCGTCAGCGGTAGCTCTCCCTCCTGAACTGTAAGATAGAATGATCCACTGGGCAGCAGTGTTGTGAATCACTCGCTCAATGGCTTCCATAGCAATGAATCGCCCCTGCTCGTTCTTGCGGAACTCTTCGAACACAGATGCCGCTACGATGTCGGAGGTGTCTTCGCGTCGATTTGCCTTCCCGAAGAGGTTAGGCTTGTCATGAAGACATACTGTGGTCCAGGGATGATAGTAGGAAGCATACCTCACGCGGGACGGAGGCATCTTATCGTTATTCGACCCATAAGGGGGATCAAAATAGGCGAGATCAACAGACACATGTGGGAGAAGGTCAAATATATCTTTCCGAAATACCTTATGGCTTTCTTGTGAGACAAAAACGTCCGGCACTTTAAGGGTTAGCTCGTTATAAGAGCGGGGAGACCAATCTTGCAGGTAAGACACGAAGTGGCCGAGAGTGCTGTCTACTTGGTCAAGCGCGAGAATTAGACTTGTAAGAGCAACGGCTTTCTCAACCCTTGAGAGTGATAGGCGTTCTATTTCTTCCCGAATCGCATCAAGCTTTCTTGTGGCGTGGATTTGCCATGGTTTCTTCATGCCGTCGGCCTGTATTGCAGAACCCCCATTCGGCAGGCCGCCGTAATGCTCCGTAAACCACCCATTTACCGGCTGTAGGGAATTTAGATGCTGAATGAGTTCTTTATAGGCTTGTGGTTTTTTTTCATTGAGAAGATAGCAAGTCCCGAAGACTTCAGACCAAACAGCGATATCGCTGCAAATAACCCGATATCCAGCTTTGGCAAATGCCTGAGAAACTCTTGTGGTGCCAGAGAACCCGTCCCAGACGGTCTTCACGGGTATCTTGCTTGCGAGCTGTAAAATATACGGTATCAACTTTAACTTAGAGCCAGCATACTTCACGCCTTCGGTTGGGGGTGCTTTGGTAATGACATTAGTAAACAGGGATTGTTGTAGTTGCATTAGTTCGTCAGCCCGACATTTTTCTTGAGATGGATAATATCTTCTTTAATCGTTTCTAGTGCCGGGATATGTCCGGCTTGGGAGGAAACGAGAGCATGAGAGAGCAGCTTGACCAATACGAGGTTATGAGAGTAATCGATCCATCCATTCGTGATACTAGAGAAATATTTTAAGCCACGCTCTGTATGTGTCCATAGTCCGCGCTGTAGCGCATTCGCGGCGGCATCTCCATATCGAACTTCACAGACGTAGTGTCCCTCTGAATCATAGAAGCGATAGACGGCATGTTTTCTTCCCTTACCAGTATGTTCTCTTACGATCCGCTCCGTTTCACTCGTAGCAAGATCATAGTTGAAGACAAGAATGTTGCATTTCTGCTCCTTCTCGTTATAGATCAATGGTAAAACATTGATACTGCCGAACTCAGTAAAGACCGGGTCTTGGAGAATTTTCTGAACGAACTCCTTATCTTGAATAACTCCCTGTGATTGCTCAAGGGCTTTTTCCAGAAACGGGAACATGCGGGCCCTTTTATCCGTGGACAACTGTAGCGGTCCTTTCCCGTAAGCCTTGATGCTCACTGGAAATTCGGCCTTTGTAATTTCGCTGATGATTTTGATATCTTCTTCGTTGGATTTTGCCCGAAAAAGGTCCTTGCCTACGTGTATTGACTTGAAGTCATACATGTACTGATTGATAAATTCCGCCATTGCAATTTCAGCGAGATCACCGTGAGTTTTGTTCCCAATCAAGCGCATTGTAAAAATGTTACTGAGAGTAGTTGTGATAAGGTCAGGGTACTTTCTCGCCAAGACTTTCAATCGCTCGGTGAAATCTTTGAAGGCTTCCTTGGTACCCAGAGGTAGGTTTCCATCCATGCCCGCTTCTCCCGTGAACCGGAAGGTATCACTTTTAGATGACTCTCTTCAACTTCTTCTTGTGTCGTTGAAATAGGCAGCGAGTCACTTGGTAGGGCAATTTTTGCTACTCGACTTGCTATCGATCAGCCGTTCCCCGCAAGGCTCCATACTACTTCTTGACTAAGCGGTTTTCTGTCTTTTCGGCATGGTAGACCTCTCGTCGATGCGCGCGACGTGCTTCGGCATTGCGTGCGTAATCAGCACGATTCAGACACTCACGGCTACAATATTTCCTCACCAATGGTCCCGTAAATTGTTTCTGACAGACGGGACACGTTTTTTCTTTTAGCTTTAGTGTCCGCGTTACCGTAATCTGCATAGTAGACTCTTTCTTTTTCATACTCTCTTTACCGTAACCGTCCACATTTTCTTTGTCAAGATATATTGAAGACCTCTTGACAATAATCGTCAGATAGTTTATATAATAAGTAACAAAACAAAAGGAGGACGTCTCAATGATCGCAACGACAATCTTGGCAACAGTGGACACCGAACGGCTGCAACGCGGCGTGGAAGGCTTGGCGTTCGGCGCGTATACCATCACCGTGACGCGGCAAACAGAAAGTGAGATCTCCGCCTACGTCACGAATGGCGACGCCAAGACGTACAATGTGACTCTTATAGAGGGGCGCTCATTCTGTGGCTGTGGAGACAGTATGCACAGGGGAAAAACCTGTAAACATAGTGTAGCTCTGGCGCTGCATGTGATCCGCAACCCGCAACCAGAAGTAAGAGCGGAAGAGACGGCGCCGAATCTGAAGCTAGGGAAGGTTCGGGCAGGATTCACAGGTTAAAAGACGAAGGCTCAGGTAGTGCGACCTGCCTGAGCCCCATAGTGGCTAGGGAACCGTAGAACAACCCATAACCGTCCCCAACCTAGCAGAGAGGAGGGGATATGTCGAAAGGAGATATAAGCCTATGGCAATCTATCAACGCGGTAAGTCCTGGTACTACGACTTTGTCCATAAAGGCCAACGGTACACGGGCTGCTTTGGCCAAGTGTCCCGCACAACGGCTAAGGAAGAGTTAGCCAGAAAAAAGACTGAAGTCATCGAAGGAAAGTTAAACCCTGTCAAGGCGCGCAAGAGCCTTCGTTTTGACGTGTTCTCACAAGATTATCTGGAGTGGAGTAAGGCGAACAAGAAACCTCGCTCCTAT
>CAZUFQ010000078.1:0-13396 GCA_964618735.1 uncultured Enterobacteriaceae bacterium | reverse complement strand
CGCTCGTTTCACTCGCTCTATGGCTGATAGCTCACTCGCTGCGCTCGTTCTATGGCTGATAGTTCTGACCATCAGCCATATGCCATAGAGCGACCGGAGGGAGCGAGCCATAAAGCGCATGCAGTGCGCGGGCCATCAGCCATATGCTAGTGGTACAGCATCCGCTCTTCGGACGAGCGGATTTCTTCGATCAGCCGCTTCAAGGAAGAACGCACTCGGGTCTCGTTCTCACGGAGACGGTGGTCGAAGCTACGCAAATGTTGCGTCTCCCCTCGTTTGAGGGCGCGGAAGTATTCTAACTGAATTTCTAGACGTTCAGCGAGGAGGCGGTCCGTATCCGCCAGCGAAGTAAGTCGTGCACGCCCCTGGCCAAGCTCGTCCGCTACTGTGAGCAGTCGGCTTAACAAGCCAGTGTGATAATTGGCGACGTCAGAGAGGAGGGAAGCCTCGTGACGGATGGGTTTAAAGAAAAAGGCGTCGGCAAATGCCTGAGTAGCCGCGGATAGGTCGCCTTTTTCCAGTAAGGCGTCTCCCCGCTGGCAGCGCGCAGTGGAACGACGAAAGATGGCTTGTTCGAAGAAGCCGCCGAAAGAAGCGGAGATTGCCGAGAACAATAAGAAGCATAAGTACGAGACAATACCAATCCCAACAATAAGGAGGATGACGCTGAAAATTATCGTGAGCGATGAAGCAGAAGTCGTAAGTGAGAACATTCCTTAGTGCCCCGTTTTGCGAGAAAAGCATAGCCGTAGCGCAACGACAAGACCCGTAACGCTCTTGTCGCTCTATTTTCTCGGCAAATTTCTCCAGCCTTGTGACTGATATTGTTATTTAATAAGGTGATTCAACTGGCTGAAAGAAGCGAATTTCGACCCGTCGATTCGCGGCGCGATGTTCTTCAGTGTCGTTCTGGTATATCGGTCGATATGAAGCGTACCCCCGAGTCGAGATGCGAGTTGGGTCAATCTGATTCCGTTCCAACAGTACACGCGCGACTCGACTTGCACGTGCGGCAGATAATTCCCAGTTCGAGGGAAATTTCGTAGTAGCAATCTGCCGATCATCCGTATGGCCAGTGATTTCAATATCTAAATCTGGTTGTTCTGTGGCAAGAACGGCTACTTGAGCAAGCAACGGCTCGACTGCTGGGCTTAAGGTTGCCTGACCGGAAGGGAAAGTGATCGTATCACTCAAAGAGATGACTAACCCTTGTTCTGTGGAAATCACACCAACAGTGCGATCAAATCCGTGTGCATGAACGTAACTATTCAACTGAGTCTGCAAGGCTTTCCAGTCTGGCTTGGTCTCAGTTGATTGGGCTGCCGGTTGTTCCGCCTGTACAATCCGAGAGTGCTGTTCAACAAGATTGTCCGGCGGTTGTTGATGCTCCGCAGCCCAAGGCTCTGCTGAAGTTGACGCCGATTCCCGCGGTGGAGCAACCGGAAGGGCGGTCTGCTGACCAATGAGAGCCGGTTCGGTTGATTTAACAGGTAAGGTGGAGAGCCAAGCGCGCTTTTCTACGACATGCCAGAGGATGAAGAAGCAGAGCAGCAAAAGGACCAAGTCACTGAAAGTGATAGACCAGACAGTAACATCGTCTTCGACAGGCGCACGCCACCGTCGCAAGGGTGCAGTGTGCAGCTGTTCAGTCGTGCGTTGAGAAAAGGGTGAGTGCGAAAACATAAGGAACCTCAGCGGTGCGACCACGCGAGTTTTCGCGGTTCACCAGGAACGGTCTGCTGATTATTTGTGGACGGTTCTCCATACATTAACAGGGAAGCGAGCCGCTTCTGTACAACGGCAGGAGCCTGTCCCCGAGCAATCAACCCGGCCCCTTCTACCGTCAGTCGCAAAGTCAGCTCGCGGTCTTGGATAAAAGCTTGCAATTTTGCGGCGAGAGGCAGCACCAAGGCATTGGCAAAAACAGCTCCGTACAATGTGGTGAGTACCGCGACAGCAAGCGCGGGAATGAGCGCCTGCGGGTCTGGATTCGTGGCTTGGCGCAACAACAGCACTAAGCCAATCAAGGTGCCAACCATACCGAATGAGGGGAACAGCTTTCCCATGGTGAGCAATACTTGCCGGGCCGATTCGTAGTGGTGAGCGAACAGGAAAAACTCGTGTTCGACAGCCTGACGCACCTCATCTTCGCGTCGCATATCGACGATCATGCCTACTGCGCGCCGTAAAAGGGGGTCATAGAGATCAGTCTCGCGACTTTCGAGTGCGCGAAGCCCTTCCAGATGATTGAGTTGCGCCAGCTGGATGATCTGGTCCAGATGTTGTTCTGGAGTAATGAATTCGCTAGTCAGAACGGTGCGAACAACGGAGCCAAGCCCCTTCAGGGTTTCCCAAGAATAACTGAAGCTGGTGGCGGCGAGCGTCCCGCCGAGAGTAATGACTAAAGACGGAAGATTGATAAACGAGAGGAGCGTTTCTCTGGCGACGAAAGCAATTGCCAGCCCAACGATGCCTATGAGGAGCCATTGAACCTTGGCCATATTCACCTCCATGTTGATGACAAGCAGTGCAATGAGCACAATAGGCGCCAAGAAAAGACGCACTGTAAGGAGGGAAAAACGGCAAGATTGAGTATCTATCTAGGAAAGTTTTTCCGGATCGTTACTCAGAAGGCTCTTTCGTCCGTTATTAATCTGTCACTACCGGTTCTCTCACCGCCTCTTTGACAAGTTGAGATTCCGTAGGCGACGTGTGAGTAAGGAAGTAACATATGCCGGTCGCTAGCGCACAAAGCATCCCCCCGCCGTAAAAGGTGCTACTCAAACCAAAATGATCTGCAACAAACCCAAACAGCACGGGACAGACAGTCATGGCAAGACTATGGACGGTCAGCGAAAAGCTCATCACCGTTCCCATACCAAGACCACGGGCATTTTCCATTGCCAATGCTGTATGCGCTGGGAACGCAACGCCTGAGGCGGCGCCAGTGAACACGCTGAGCACTAAGAGATGCCAGAAGTGACTTGCCAAAGGAAAAGCGCTGAAAGCCATGGCGCTGAGGAGACCGCCAATGCCAATGAGGCTCGCTTTGTTCATCCGGTCCGCCAACCGACCACAAGGAGCCTGCAGCACTGTGCTCACCAATACATTGAGAGAAATCAACGCTCCGATTTGCGCCGTTTTGAGCGGCAACAAGTGCGTTGCCAGGAGAGGAACAAATACCCAGGTAATCGTGCTGGCAAAAGCATAGCCAAGACGATAACTCGCCACACCGAGGATCGGACGACAGGAAAATACTTCGCGGAGCGGGGGTGTGATCATACTCTTGGTCGTCGCGTGCCGAGCAGTATCTGGTAAAAAAAAGAACATGAGGAGAAACGCCAGCAAACTCAGTGCACCAAGAGCCAAGAAGCTCGCCTGCATGTTCAACAGATCTTTAATGACGCCCCCCAGTAAAGGTCCTCCAGCAACACCGCCAAGAAAAGCTGTATTGATATACCCAGAATAGGCCCCTTCTTTCCCCTTCGGCGTCAGGTCGCCAACGTAGGCCATACAGACAGGCTGCACCATGGCGGTCGCAACGCCTTGCATGGCCATGACTAGAAGCAATAGCCCCATGCTCTTGGCTAGCAGGAATGCAATCGAGGAGATGGAGTAAAGAAAGACGCCGGTTAACAGAAACGCTCTGCGCCCGATTCGGTCTGAGGCCGCACCGATTAACGGGAGGAGAAACGTGCGAGGAGCCGAGTGAGCGCTAAAGAGGACGCCCGCCCCAAGACTGGCTGCGCCGAATTGCTGTGCGTAGAGGGGAACGAAGGGCATGACGATACCCGTCCCCAACATCGTACAGAAAATTGCGGCGGCAAGAACAAACAATGGAGGCATACAAAAAGAACCTTCGGTATTTTCGTATTGCATCGCGAGAATGATTTTCCCAATTCTCAGCGCCAAGCAATACTACCCGCTACGCTCTTTTTTGCCTAGCCAATGCTCGCCCGACTACGGTAGGTGAGAATCGCGCTCTTAGCTTTGCTTTGTCACACAGGTTTTTGCAGCCGCTCGGCCATGATGATAACCAAGCCAGTAATCACCCCGTTGCTGCGGGGAAAGTGCGTGTCGTGCTTTTTCTGCTAGAAACTGCGCTTCGGCGAGAAGGTGTTCAACAGAATTATTGACGCTTTTGTAATCTTTCAGAAAGGCCGACCAGCCAGCCTGATATCCATCAATATACGTACTCATACTCCTCTTTTCCTCCACCTCTTCATCAACCTCACCTCGTGCTTTTCATTATAACACTAACGTTGAGAAAGACGGCAATGAAGAAGCCTCTGGTTTCCACAAAAGGCTTACGTAATGACAAACACCTTCGCGCTTCTCAGGTTGTGGGATAAACATCGTAGCTGCAACACTCACACGACAACCTCCGTTTGCTCATCTTTTCGCCTCTCTTATTGAACGCACCCTGCAGATAGCATAGAAAGGCGAGAACTTTAGACGGAAGTGCTACTGCTTTTGTTCAACTGCTAAACAAGGAGTAAGGCCGATGCATTTCATGTGGTTTACTGAACGCGCCTACCACTACGATCCGGAAGAGGATCCCGCCAAATATCGTGCTCTGGAAAACGACGTAGTGCGGAAGCGGAGTTTCTTCGGAACGCCAAACAAATTTTTTGAGCGAGAGCACGGCTCACGTCTGCTCAATCAGTATTTGGATGAGAAAATCTACACCGATGGAGAATTGCGCAATTTTGACGGTATTATGCTCAACGAACATCATGGCACGCCATTCTGCTTAGGCGCGGTGATGGATGTTGAAGCGTCGATACTAGCCAAAACCACAAAACGTGTGAAGATCGCGCTGCTTGGGAACCCAGTGCCCACGGTCTCCAACGCCCTCCGTCTAGCGGAGGAGCTGGCCATGATTGACCTGATTTCAGGCGGCCGCATGATCACCGGATGGGTGCGCGGCGCCGGCTCCGAACAACTCGCTAATAACGCCAATCCAGCGTACAACCGTGAGTATTTCGAGGAAGGGGTGGACTTCATCATTAAAGCATGGACGACGCCTGGTCCCTTTCGCTATGAGGGAAAACATTTCCACTTTCGCCATGTCAATCCATGGGTGTTGCCCTTCCAAACGCCGCACCCGCCATTCTGGATTCCTGGCCTCATTAGCCCCGAGACCGCTGCCTGGTGTGCAAAACGGCGCTATCCCTACGTTGCCCTGGCGACGAGGTTAGAACCTACCCTGGAACTGTGGGATTTTTATAACCAAGCTGCAGCTCGGGAAGGATACCAAGCAGGGCCGGAGAATTTTGGTTATCTACAGCCTGTTATGGTAGCGGATACGCAAGAGCGCGCCGAGGAGCTGGGGAAGCGCATTCTCTATGGCGGAGCCTTCGCACACTTTGCTCGCCCGGAATGGATGTTCCCACCAGGTTATAATTCGAAGGAAGCGACTAGACGTCTTGCGAAAGCCAATTTCGGCGCTAATGCCGCCGCGAAGCCGCTCTATGGAGTAGGAGGAGAAGACTCAGAAGAGGCCATCGAAGCGGTTAAGAATACTATTTATTCAGGCTATCCTGATGTGCTGAAAGATATGGTCATGATCGCCGGCACGCCAGATAACGTTATCCCCAAGCTCAAGAAAGTCCTCGATATTCTTCGTCCGGGGATTTTCTCTTTCTGGCTGGACGGTCCGGTTCCTGCGAAAGACCGATTGCGTTGCCTAGATTTGCTTAACCGCGACGTCATTCCAGCCTTACGTGAGCATGGCAAAAAGTTAGGACTCGTTGATCCTTTCAAACGTCCGCCTGGCTCTAACCCTTTGCGGGGAGGTAAACCTGAGCCAGTAAGCGACCCTGCCGCCTTGGCGGAACTTGCCGCCTAGATCTCCTATCAACCAAACGTGAGTACGGTCGTGAGCTCAATTACAGCGACCGTGCTTCACTTGCACCTCCTCACGCCGCAACAACCGACGCTCGCTGGGCATGCTGCTCAAGGAACGGACGCAACGCAGCATGAAATTCTGCAGGCTTCTCAATGTTCGTGAGATGTCCAGCTTGCGGGATTCTTACCAATGAAGAACCAGCAATATGGTTGACGAGAAACTCTGACGCAGCTGGCGGCGTCACGATGTCGTCCTCGCCCACGATCACCAGCGTGGGAACGGTAATTTTTGATAATGTTGAACGAAAATCTGTTGTCGTAATAGCGTGTAACGCTTGTTTGTACGGTTCCACTCGCAGTGCTGAGAGTGAAGCGATTAACTGTTCCCGAGCCGCTACAGATGCATACTGAGACGCTAATACCTGCACGACGCTAGGAGCGATATCTCTGGGGGTAAGACCTTTTTCGAGCGGATCGAGCCGACGGGACAGAAAGTCTCGTTTTTCTTCTTCCGAAGCAGCGCCAAAGCCTGCCGAGGTGTCGACAAGCGCCAACGTCGCTACTCGGTGAGCATAGCGATTGTAAAAATCTTGCAGAATCATGCCGCCCATCGACAATCCAACTAAATGGGCGCGTTCTGCTTGCAGATGGTCGAGCAGGCGGACTAAATCATCGGCATAGTCGCTAAATTTTAGCGTCCGGGGTGAGTCGTCACTAGCGCCATATCCGCGGGCATCCCACGTAACAGCGCAGAAGCGGTCGCTGAAATGTGTAAGCTGTTCGTACCAGTTGGTCCGATTGCCGCCGATGCCATGCAGGAACACTACCAGCGGACCACTCCCCTGCATTTCATAGGCAATGGAGACGGAATCAGTTGTCTTTCTCAGTATGCGCATAACTGTTCCTTTCCCTTGTGTTCCCAGATTCGGCCTGAGAACAAGTAGAAAGCCATACCTCTACAGCCTATAGTCTACATTGTCTCTGACGTCTCAATTCCCAACAGCTCAAGTCCTTTTTGTATATAGCGCGCCGTCAAGTCACACAACAACAGACGCGTAGGCTGCACCTCCTCCGGCGCCTTGAGTACGGCGTGCGCTTGATAAAATAGATTGAATTTCGTCGCGAGGTCGTACAAAAAGCTGGCTAGCATGTTGGGTTTGTAGGTGCGCTCGACTTCTAAAAGCGCATCGCCAAAGCGAATCATTTGTTTCGCCAAATCCAACTCCTCCGGCTCACACAGCTGGACGACCATCCCTGGCGATGGACGCCAATTCTCCAAATCGCCTCTACGAAAGATCGAACGAATACGCGCGTACACATATTGCAGATACGGCGCGGTGTTGCCGTCGAGCGCAAGCATTTTATCCCAGCTGAACCGATAATCGGCCAGACGGTTTTGCATGAGGTCTGCATACTTCACGGCCCCAATGCCCACGACATGGGCGATGCGTTCCAACTCCTCGGCGGACAAGCTTGGGTTCTTTTCTCGAGCGATTGTGCGTGCGCGCTCTTCGGCTTCGTCGAGCAAGGCTTCCAGTTTAATAGGTTCCCCTTCACGCGTCTTGATCGGCCTGCCATCCTCGCCCAGAATCGTGCCGAAGCCAACGTGCTCCATCGCCATCGTATAACCCCAACGGCGCGCGGCAGCGAAGAGCTGTTTGAAATGGAGTTGTTGGCGATTGTCTACAACGTAAATAATTCGATCCGCCTGGAATGTTTCGGCGCGATACTTGATCGTCGCGAGGTCGGTTGTTGCGTACAGATAAGCGCCATCTTGTTTCTGCACCAGAAAGGGCGTGCTGTTGAGTTCCTGGTCGTCTTCGTAAAAGATGCAAATGGCCCCTTCGCTGGGCCTAGCTAGTCCTTGTTCCTGGAGCACGTGGACAACACCGGGTAGCATCGGATCGTAAAAACTTTCGCCAAGCCAATGATCGAACTTCACGTGCAAGCGGGCGTAGACCCGCTCGAAGGCGCGTCGAGAGACCGCGGTGAACTCCTGCCAGAGCGCCAAATTTTCGGGATCGCCTTTTTGCAACTTAGCGAGTTCCTCTCGGGCCTGCGTCGCAACCTCTGGGTCGGTCTTCGCCTGTGCTTGCACCGCTTTGTAAATACGTTCCATCTCAGCGAGGGGATCGCGGGTAAACGCTTCTTTATCGAGAATCGTCCGATAGCCGACGATCAACATGCCAAACTGCGTGCCCCAGTCGCCGACGTGGTTGTCCGTTACCACGCAATGACCACGAAATTGCAGCACGCGCGCCAGTGCATCGCCGATGATAGTCGAGCGGATATGGCCAACATGCATAGGTTTGGCGATATTCGGCGCACTAAAATCCACCACAATGGTCTCAGGCTTTACAGTCTGCGCGACTCCGAACCGCTCGTCCTTTGCCGCTGCGCGAATCGTGCGACCAACCCAAGCAGGATCAAGGCGGAAATTAATGAAGCCAGGACCAGCAATCTCCCAGCTTGCCGGTACTTCCGCCGGATCGAGCAGCGCGGTAACTTTTTGCGCCAGCTCACGTGGATTCATTTTGTGCGCTTTTGCCGCCGCCATCACGCCGTTAGCTTGATAATCGCCGAACTGGGGATTAGCGGTAGGGTGCACAAGCGCCGACGTGATGAGTCCAGTGGCTCCAGTGGCGCTCGTAATTGCTTTCGAGACTTTTTCCTCTAGTACTTGTTCGATGGTTAACATAAATCAGCGTCCAGCTTTTACCTCTTGAAAGAAAGACAGGCTCTAAAGAACAGCCGCAGGGTCACTGTTCTTTCGTTTTCTCTGCAGCTTCAAGTTTCTAGCCTCATTATGCTGACGACTAAGTATTCAGTCTTACCAAACCCTTCTCCGCGCTCGCAAGCAGGGGAGGGCGTCTAATAGGAGGGGGGTAATTTACTTATTGCTCTCTATTTGTGTAATCATTCTCTTGTCCATTACTACTTATGAATGTTCGGACAACAGCAACAAATCAGAACGAAGAATGGCGCTACTGGATTGCGTTACGCATGGTGCGCGGCGTTGGCAACGTAACGTATCGGGAATTGCTCACCCATTTTGGCTCTCCCGAAGCTGCCCTAAAGGCTGAAACAGACGCCCTGATTACAGTCGGAGTCCACAAGGAAGTCGCACGCGCGATCACGGCGTTTGACCAATGGCGTGCAGTAGACCGCGAAATCCGTAACCTCACGAAAGCGGGCGTGCGCCTTGTCACGCGACTCAGCCCTGACTATCCAGAGAATCTTACCCACTTGCATGACCCCCCTCCTTTTCTATACGTTCGCGGGTCACTTACGCCAACCGACCGGCTCGCGATTGCAATTGTGGGTTCACGGTTCGCCAGCGCCTATGGGCGAGGAGTCGCTCGAGATCTCGCACAGGGACTCGTACAGAAAGGGGTAACAGTTGTCAGCGGCCTTGCACGCGGCATTGACGTGGAAGCACATCGAGCGACGCTAGAGGCAAAAGGACGCACCATCGCCGTGCTAGGTTCTGGTCTTGACATAATTTATCCGAGTGAGCACCGTCCGCTTGCAGCGCAAATCCCCGCGTCTGGGGCCGTGATGTCAGAATTTCCCTTGGGTAGTAAACCTGATGCTATGCACTTTCCCTATCGGAATCGCGTGATTAGCGGTTTGACCCTCGGAACAGTGGTGGTAGAAGCGGCGGAAAACAGTGGGTCTTTAATTACTGCTCGTTTCGCCCTTGAACAAAATCGCGAGGTGTTCGCCGTTCCGGGCGTGATTACTTCGGTTCGCAGTCGAGGTCCGCATAAACTGATTAAAGACGGCGCCAAACTCGTGGAAAACGTTGAAGATATTCTGCAAGAAATTGCGCCAGCCTTGGCACCAACGTCTACTGTTCGTGCTGCCGAACCGATGCTGCTGCTGGAACCTCATGAGACTTTGCTGGTTGGTCTGTTCGAGCCAAATATATCGGATGCACTCCACATCGACACTCTCCTTGCCCGGAGTAACTTGACTCCAGCACGTGTGCTTGAAGTATTATTAGAATTAGAGTTGAAAGGAATCGTTACGCAGCTTCCAGGGATGTATTTCACCCTGACAGGGGCAGGAAGAGGACGGACGAGGAAATAAGGACATACAATGGCAAAAAATTTGGTGATCGTAGAGTCTCCGGCCAAGGCCAAGACTATCGGCAAATATCTGGGACGCGATTATCAGGTCAAAGCCTCGGTTGGGCACATTATGGACTTGCCCAAAAGTAAGCTTGGCGTGGATATCGACAATGACTTCACCGCCGAATATCACGTCATTCCGGGCAAATCCAAAGTAGTCGAAGAACTGCGCAAGGCGGCAAAAGATAAAGAGCGTATTTATCTCGCCTCAGATCCAGACCGCGAAGGCGAGGCTATTGCCTGGCACATCGCAGATAAAATCGACAAAAAAGGCAAGAAAGTCTATCGCCTTTTGCTGAACGAGATCACGAAGAAAGCTGTGCAGGAGGCCATCAAAAAACCCGTCAATCTCAGTCGCGAGCGCTATGACGCCCAAATTGCTCGACGAGTGCTCGATCGCTTGGTCGGCTATCAAATCAGCCCGCTCTTGTGGAAGAAGGTGCGACGCGGACTGTCTGCTGGTCGCGTGCAGTCGGTTGCTGTCCGTATTCTCACTGAACGTGAACGTGAGATCCAAGCCTTTGTTGCTGAAGAATACTGGTCTATCATTGCAAATCTCGAAGGCAAGGTTCCGCCGCCGTTTGATGCGCGGCTCGCGAAAGTGGGCGACAAACGTCTCGACAACAAAACCTTCCGCATTAACAATGAAGCCGAGGCAAAAGAGATTCTCGCGCATGTCGAAGGCGCGGAATGGATCGTTGCAAAAGTTGAAAAGCGCGATCGGCGCCGCAACCCTGCCCCCCCATTCATTACTTCGCGGTTGCAGCAGGAAGCCTCTCGTAAACTCGGCTATTCCCCAGCGCGTACGATGGGAATCGCCCAACGGCTCTACATGGGCATTGAGCTTGGGGCAGAAGGTTCCGTAGGGCTCATTACCTATATGCGTACTGATTCTCCGCGTATTTCGCCGGAGATGATGACGGCCGCGCGGGACTTCATTGGTCAGACTTACGGAGCGCAATACATTCCTGAAAAGCCGAATATCTACCGATCAGCGAAATCGGCTCAAGAAGCGCATGAGGCGATTCGACCCACTTCGTTGGAATACTCGCCGGATCGCGTGGCGCCGTATCTGAGCCGAGAAGAGTTGAACCTCTACACGCTAATCTGGAACCGGTTCATGGCCAGCCAAATGGCGCCGGCGCTCTTTGAGCAAACCAGCGCAGACATCACGGCAAATCAGTGTACGTTCCGCGCGACTGGACAAGTGCTGCGCTTCGATGGCTTCCTCCGCGTCTACATGGAAGGCCGAGACGACAAAACGAACGATGATGAAGATGATGACGAGAAGCAGCTGCCGCCGTTAAACGAAGGAGATAAGTTACGGCTGCTGCAAATCACGCCGAATCAACATTTCACCCAGCCGCCGCCACGGTTCACCCAGGCTACGCTGATCAAAGAACTCGAAGAAAAGGGTATTGGTCGCCCTTCAACGTATGCGTCAATCATGGACACGATTCTCGGTAAGGAATATGTTCAGGAAGATGAACAGCGACGGCTGCGGCCTACCCAGTTGGGCATGCTGATTAACGATCTGTTGGTCGGGTCTTTTCCTGACATTCTTAATGTCGAATTTACGGCCGGAATGGAAGGCGTGCTTGACCAGATTGAAGACGGTCAAGAGGATTGGCGAAAAGCGATTGCGCGTTTCTATGTCCCGTTCTCAGCTGACCTCGAACGCGCTGATAAGGAGATGCGCGATCTGAAAGGTTCGGGCGAAGCAACCGGTCTGGCCTGCGACGTATGCGGCGACGGCGAAATGATGATCAAATGGGGCCGTAACGGAGAATTCCTCGCCTGCTCAAAATACCCAGAATGTCGATCAACGCGGAATTTTACGCGTGATGATCAAGGAAAAATAATTGCGCTGGAAAAAGAGCAAATCCTTACCGATGAAACCTGCGAGAAGTGCGGCAAGCCGATGCAGGTGCGGTTTGGTCGTTACGGAAAATTTCTGGGCTGTTCGGGCTACCCCGAATGCACCAACGTGCGGAAAATGGGCAAGCCAGTGACTTCTCTGGGCGTTACCTGTCCAGAATGTAATGAAGGCGACATCCAACAAAAGTGGTCACGACGTGGCAAGATGTTTTATAGCTGTAGTCGTTACCCCAAATGCAAGTTTGCTTTATGGGACCGCCCGATCGCCGAACCCTGTCCGCGTTGCCAGGCGCCGTTCATTATAGAAAAAACCACGAAACGAGCGGGGACCACACGGCGTTGCTTCCGTGAGGAGTGTGATTATCAAGAAGCGTTGGAATCGACTGAGACGGCTGCGTAATAAGGTTCTTGGGAAATTGAGCCATTGAAGCATCGGGCTATCGGGTCCTTGCTGTACTTAGCATCCTGATCACTCAATCAATGGCTCAATGACTCACTCACTTAATCAATCAATGGCTCAATGACTCACTCACCCAATGACTTAATGGTGACGGTAATCGGCGGTGGACTCGCGGGCAGTGAAGCCGCGTGGCAAATCGCAAGCCGTGGAGTTCCTGTGCGCCTCTACGAAATGCGACCGGTCCGCGCTACCGAAGCTCACCGAACCGATAGCTTCGCAGAACTCGTCTGTTCAAATTCATTGCGTAGTGCCTCGCTCGAAGCGGCTATTGGTTTGCTCAAAGAAGAGATGCGTCGTCTTGGCTCGTTGGTGATGGCGGCGGCGGATGCCGCCCAAGTCCCGGCAGGTTTAGCACTGGCGGTGGATCGTGATCTCTTTTCACGCTATATCACCGATACACTGACAACCCATCCATTCGTCGAAATTTGCCGTGAAGAGGTGCAGTCACTTCCCTCAGGAGTCGTTGTTGTCGCTAGTGGTCCGTTGACTTCTCCCACACTTTCGGCCCAGCTGCGCGTCTTGTTCGGCAGCGAATATCTGTATTTTTATGACGCCATTTCCCCAGTCATTACCGCCGAGTCAATAAACACCGACGTCGTGTTTCGCGCCTCTCGCTATAATCACGGAGGAGATGACTACCTCAACTGTCCGCTCACTCGCGACGAATACTACCACTTAGTCGATGAAATCCTCGCAGCTGAAAAGACGCCAGAAAAGGACTTCGAGCGCTGTATCTATTTCGAGGGCTGCCTGCCGATCGAAGAGATGGCGCGCCGCGGTAAAGATACTCTCGCTTTCGGTCCTATGAAGCCCGTTGGTCTCACCGATCCACGGACGGGCGCCCGGCCCTATGCTGTCGTGCAACTCCGTCAAGATGACCGAGCTGGCGCACTCTGGGGAATGGTGGGATTCCAGACCAAGATGACGTATCTTGACCAACGCCGCGTATTCCGCATGATTCCTGGTCTAGCGAAGGAGGAGTTTGTCCATCTCGGCAGTCTTCATCGATATACCTTCATTGACTCAACCCGGTTGTTGAAACCAACTTTACAATTCAAGGGGCGGTAGGACTTGT
>CAZUFQ010000077.1:5879-13397 GCA_964618735.1 uncultured Enterobacteriaceae bacterium | reverse complement strand
AAAACCGTCCGCATAAGGCTAGGTTGCGGCATCACCACCAATGGGGTTGCCCTGCATCCCAGGGGGATAAATGATGTCTTGGCTATAGGTATTTGCGCCGGACAAGCGAGCATAGATTTCTGGAACAGGGGAATGTTCACTGGCGATATCGATAAAAACCTCCTGCGTAATGTTGAGCAGTTTGAAGGAGAGGTAATGTTCAAGAGACTTTTCTTTCAGATTGTCCGGATAATAGTCGGGGTAACGAACGGTATAGCCTGCCTCTCGCACGTAGTGCTCATATTCCGCAAAATCGATTTCGTAAGGGACAAAGTCGAGCCCATGCAGCGACGCTTTCTGAAGAATGTTTTGCACGACCGCTGGCGAGCAATTATCCACTGCGGACATAACTACCGGGTGTTCGCCTGCCTGCAGCTCTTGCACTCTCTGAGTAAAGTCACTGGCTTCTACGTGCGGACGATAGACGTACGAGGTCTGCGGTTGAACAGAATTTCTCCGCCGTCGCCAAAACTCACGTAACATGTTCGTGCTCCCTCTCTGTTACATACTTCGATACTATTGCAGGATGATTTCCTAGTCGTCCTTCACTGAGAAGATAAGAGAACGTCACGACGTCTGGGTCCGTAAGAATGGATTGAGAGCGTGAGGCGATGGGCTCGGGCTCGTCTTATGACTGTTTACCTCTGCAGCAACTGCGCGATGACGTGCTCCCACGAGATCTGCAGCGCATGATAGCGCGCTAACCCAGCTCTCCCCATCTCTTCCGCGCGACGCATATTTGCAAAGAGCGTATTAATACTCTGACCAATCGCCTCAGGATTCGGGTCCACCACCAGTCCCGTTTCTCCATGTACGACAAATTCCAGCGGTCCACCTGAATCCGTGCAGGTAATTACCGGCTTCGCCGCCAGCATAGCCTCTAAGGTAATATATCCATAGTCTTCATCGTACGGACCAAAAAAAACTCCCAGACAATGAGCGTAATACGCCGTCATTTCCTCGTCGCTGATCCGCCCTAACAATCGCACGCGTGAGGTGAGACCTGCCTCATGTAGCATTTGTTGCAAGAGCGGTCGCTGCCCTCCGTCTCCGGCGAGAAACACGCACACAGGAGCTTGGACATATTTCATCGCCGCAATCAGCAGATGCTGACGTTTCAATTCTTCTAAGCGACTGGGAAAGAAAATATAAGGTTCAGCGGGCATCGAATAGAGCCTGGGAGCCAGGAGAGGAGGGTGGTACAAAGGAATTGAAGAAATTGCATTGTAGCGCAGCAGACGTTCCGATACTTTTTGTGAGATCGTATAGCGTCGCTCGCAAAGCGACAACGCCGGTGTATCGCGGTCAATGATATGTTGGCGTAATTGTATGGCTTCCTTGGTCTTCGGTAAATTCCCACTAAAGGGTGTTTCCCAGAGTTCATAGACCACGCGATGTTGATGCACGAGCCAAGTGATCTTGTGAGGGTGTTGCAAATAAAAGGCTGGAAACTTCAAACAGATCACATAGTCCATCTGGATGCCATTCATGTCCTCGAAATTTTCACTTTCCCAAATATCCATTGCCCGTCGCACTTCACGCAAGGGAAAATAACGAAACGGCATCGAAATCACGTCGCTCTCATAGCCTGCGGTACGGAGGGCTTGGAGAAGCCCCTCCGTCAGATTTTCAGCCCCTCCATGGATAAATGGAACCTGAACAGTCGCAATACCAACTCTCATACTCGGTATCCGATCATTGCATAATCCTGTGGTCCGTAGAAAAAATCGTTAAAACGCTCGGCAAGTTCCGAACCATCGACTTTGAACGCGGTAGGATAGGGGTGGAGATCGAGAATCTGTACTCTGCATAATCCCCGTGCTTCCGCCAAGAATTTTAGTGTAGGACTAGGTAAGGGATGTCTATGTGTGGGATCTAGATAAAAATTACAACTGCCTACCATAACGTTCTGCGGATTGGGCGTCTCAAAAATCGCCACCCCTCCAGCCTTCAACACACGCGTTGTTTCGTCTAAGAGTTTAATCAGATCATCAAAAGGAAGGTGCTCAATTATATGAAAGCCAGTTATGGCGCCTATACTCCTCTCCGGAAGCTTACGCAGATATGAAAGTGCATCACTTTCAGTTACTTCAAACCCCCGCTGTCGGCATTGCTCAACCAGCACGCGATTGATATCCACCCCTTGGCCCAGCAAGCCCTCTTCCTGCAGAAGTTCCAACCATTCTCCCCGACCACAGCCGACATCGAGAACAGGCATTTGCTCCGTGCCAATAGTCTTCTCTTTGAGGAGCGGCAGATAGACCTTTAGCCGTTCTTTAATGTCCTCTCGCGTGCCGCGAAACTGGTCTTCAAACGATATATACAAGGCGTCCAGTCGATGCTGGTCTTCATTGACAAACGTTTGCAGTTGCTGTGGATCTAAGGGCGCTGGTAGACGCTTTCTCGCCTCCTCCAAGAGGAGAGAAAGGCGAAGTTCTTGCTGGACGAGGTTCACTTTAAGCTGATACAGTGCTTTTTCTAGTTCCTTCTCTCGTTCCGTACGCCGCCCGACTTCCTCCTCCAGCCGTTGTAGCGCCGTCTGGTGCTTCTGCACCAAGCCTTGGAGACCGTCGCGGACACCACTCACTTCCTGCTCGACCGTCTGCAGTCGCTCCTCGCGCCGCCCAAGCTCTTCTTCCAGCCGGGGCAATGCCGTGCGCTGTTCCTGTACTATCTTTTCGATCATTTCCCGCAAGACATATAAGGTCTTTGTAACTTCATCATCCTCTCGTTTGACGCGCTCTCCAAAACCGTTTGCCACACGGCGCATACTTTCACTCAGGTCCTGAAGCACGTGCAGAGTGGCCCAATTGAACTGCTTTTGTTGTTCGGTGATAAATCTTGACAGATACAAGACGATACGGGCGACCTGTCGGCCAATCTTTCTTTTGACCCGGCTAAAGCGAGCCAGCTCTGGGAGAGCCGCGCCGACGCGTGAAGCGTGATATTCGACCGCCGACAGGTGCGTATGCAGCCTGGACAACTCTATCGTTGTCGGCGTGGAGTCAGCGAGCCGCGAGGCCGGGGGCGCGGGAATATCGTTCCTCGCACGCCGCCGAGCCACTTCTTCCCGAATTCTCTCCATCAGCTCGTCAACGTTGATTTCCGGATTGTTGCTTTCAATCATTACTCTTGCCCTGTGGATATACAAACGATAACATCAAGATGAAGAGAGCGCTTTGAGCTGCTGCAAATCGGCTTCTACCATCATCTGTACGAGTTGCGTGAATGAGGCTTCTGGCTGCCACTTCAGTTCTCGCCTTGCTTTCGTGGAGTCCGCACACAGGTATTCTACTTCCGCCGGACGAAAAAAAAGTGGATCAATCCTCACGTAGTTCTGCCAATCGAGATCGACGCAAGCAAATGCCGCTTCGACAAATTCCCTAACGGAATGGGCTTCTCCCGTACCGATGACATAGTCCCCGGGTTGCTCTTGCTGCAACATCAGCCACATGGCTTTTACATAATCGCCGGCAAACCCCCAGTCGCGCCGTGCGTCTAAGTTGCCCAAACGGAGTTCTCGATCCAGGCCTGCTTTAATACGAGCAACGCCGTGACTAATCTTGCGGGTAACAAACTCTAGTCCTCGTCTCGGGCTCTCGTGATTAAATAGTATCCCCGAGCACGTATGTAAGTGGTAACTTTCCCGGTAGTTAACGGTAATCCAATGCCCGTACACTTTTGCAACGCCATACGGACTGCGCGGATAGAAGGGGGTCTGTTCGTTCTGTAGCTTTTCTTGCACTTTGCCGAACATCTCGCTGCTAGAGGCATGATACAAGCGGAGTTCTGGCTTGGCCCTCCGAATCGCTCCGGGCAAGCGCGTCCCCCCCAAGGCGGTGAATTCACCCGTGAGCAACGGCTGATTCCATGACGTCGACACAAAGGACTGCGCCGCTAGGTTATACACTTCATCCGGGTCACTTTCACGTATCGCTTCCATGAGCGACATTTGATCCAGCAAGTCCCCCTGGAGGATATGAAGACGATCGCGCAAATGTTCGACACGAGCCAGGTTCTCTGTACTAGTGCGTCGGACAAGGCCATACACCTTATACTCTTTTTCACAAAGGAATTCGGCTAAATACGAACCATCCTGTCCAGTGATACCAGTGATCAGTGCACGCTTCACAATTGTGCAGCCTCCCTCCAATACGTGAAAACTTCCGCCAACGTTTCAGTAATATCTCTTTGGGGCCGCCATCCAGTATCGGCCATCAGCTTAGCATGGCTGCCGCACATGCGTGGAATATCAACCGGACGAAAGCGTGCTTGATCTATTCGCAATTCGATAGGTCGTGAAGCGAAACTCAGCAAAATCTTTACTAAGTCGCTCAGGACTACCTCACGCCCAGAGCAGACGTTATAGACTTCTCCCGTTTTTCCTTTTTCTAGAAGAGATCGGTAGACCTCGACTACATCGCGCACATCGAGGAAGTCGCGAGTCGCTGCAAGGTTTCCGACCGAGAGCACGGGTTCTTGGAGTTGGCGTTCAATGCAGGCTATTTGACGTGCGAAATCTGACACCACGAACCGAGGCGACTGTCCTGGCCCGATATGATTAAATGGGCGGGCAAGAATCACATCGAGTCCGTAACTTTGACAATATTGATAACAGAGGATCTCAGCAGCGGCTTTACTAGCTGCATAGGCATTGCGCGGGCGAAGCGGGTGTGACTCTTGCACGGGAAGAGCCGTCTCTTCTACTTTTCCGTACTGGTCAGCAGAGCCGACGAAGAGAAAGCGGCCGGTAAAGTGAATTTGCCGTAGCGCCTCCAGCAGATGAAACGTGCCCCAAAGATTCACTTCCCATGTTTCCTGTGGCTGCGTAAACGCTTGAGGAACAAAGCTTTGCGCAGCCAAGTGGACCACCCAATCGGGCATAATTTTTCTGCTTTCCTCACGCAAGGCTTCTTCATTGCATAGATCAGCAGAGAAGACAAAACAGGGCAAGGGTGCAGCCGATTCTTGTTCGCGCACCAGACCCCAAATTTCCGCCTGGGGGAGACTTTCTTGCCATCTTTCTACGAGATGGCGGCCAACGAACCCATTCGCTCCTGTTACTAGTATCCGCATTCACGTTTTCTTTGTGGAAAATTGAATCTGCCTAATCACCCGATGCTGAGGTGCGAGAAATGCTCTCTTCGGAGTGTTTCTCTCTTATATTTTGGGGTGTTTCCACAATCCAGATGCGACGAATCCGGATTCCTAGAATGCGCCGATCCTCCCCCATGCCACTTTCAGCCGGACACCAGCCTTGGACACGCATCCGCACTTGCCCATGGGCGACCCGATAGGAGCGCGGGATCGGTAGCGTATAAACAGCCCATGGCTTTTTTCCGCTCACTAGTAGCGGTGCGAGTGGCTGATCAAAAATCCAAGACGAGATCTCTAGCGGCTCAGCTTCAGCGCCAGGTCTGTTAACTCCTACTTCTAGACAAAGCTCTGAGCCACGCAGATCGAGAAGGAAAGAGAAGTCTTCTTTCGTCCAGCAAAAAGCTTCTTCTCCTATGCCTTCCGACATGTACCAACCAGTCAGGCGCCAAGGATTTCCTTCGTTTTCCATGCGCAGCTCATGCGGGAAGCTATGACCGAAGATTTGGGTCAGCGTCAATGCCCAGTCTTCAGCTTCTCTTTTCCTTGTTTCTCTCTGATAGGTTACTCGGGGACGTAGAAAAGCAACGCCGATAAATCTCCCAGCAAGAGGCGAGAGGATCTTCACCACCAGAGCCCTCTCAATCCAATCAAAACTGTCATGAATATGCACATCAAAAGTGTGAGCTGCGACGGTAAGGCTATATTCACCAGGCCCTAAATCGAGAGAGAAGCGGAAAGTCACCTCCACAGTATTCCCCACCTGACAAGGGGGGATGTCGATCTGTTGGTGGTAGGTATTGGTGCCGTAGACATCATTGCCTAGGCGGTCGCGTATCAAAATGCCAACCGTCAGATCTCGAATATCTTCCAGGCAGAATACTTGCGCTGTAATAGTCATTTCTTCCCCGGCGAGAAAGCTGCGACACTCCTGCCCTTGTTGATCGCGGACGTTGATCTTCTCGATGACCGCGGCAAAATTTCCGGAGCGTTGTGGGGCGGAGTCTCCAGTGGCCGAGGACTGTTTCGATTCTAGCGAGAGAATCTCTCGTGATCCTGCTTCCCGCGCAATCAGCGTATTATAATTTGCCAACACGGCTTCCGGTCGTCCCTGATCGACAATGGCTCCATGATGGAGTAATAACGCTTCCTCGCATAGCGTCTTCACAGCGGTTGGATCGTGGGACACAAACAGTAGGGACACGCCTTCTTCGCGAAACTGACGAATGCGGCGCATACACTTTTGTTGAAAATAGGCGTCTCCCACCGCTAAAGCCTCATCAATAATGAGAATCTGAGGATTCACATTTGCGACGACTGCGAAAGCCAAACGCACGTACATTCCCGATGAATACGTCCGCAGGGGGCGATCAATAAAATCTCCAAGTTCAGAAAATTCGATAATCGCGTCCATTCGTTCGTGAATTTCTTCGTTCCCCAGCCCAAGAAAACGAGCGTTAAAAGCAATATTTTGTCGCCCAGTAAAATCCACATGAAAACCGGCGCCGAGTTCGAGCAGTGAGGCCACTCTACCGACAAGTGCTACCTGGCCCGCTGTTGGGAATAGGGTGCCGCAAATAATTTTTAACAGTGTGGACTTTCCAGCTCCATTCGCTCCAATAATTCCTATTGCTTGGCCCTGAGCGACGTCAAACGTGATGTCTTTTAACGCAACAAAAATCTGACTGCGCTGCAACCGTCCTCCGCTTATCCATTCGATAATACGATCCCACGGACGCTGATAAAAGTGGAACTCTTTCCTGAGTTGCACGACACGGAGTACACGTGTATTCGCTGGTTGCTCCAGTTCGGACGGTTGGTGAAGAACTGCTTGATGTACACGCACCATTTATAACTCGTCGGGGATACGTTGTCGTAATGTCCGAAAACAGAGAAGTCCTAAAAGCAAAGTTCCTAGAGTAATTTGTACTAAAAAAACCCCCTCGGATACGGAAGGCGGTTCGCCGCTCAATAACAACGTCTGGTAGATCGCCGTAAAGTGAGCCATGACATTCAACGACACCCACTCCCTAGCCCAGGGAGGCAAGACATTTACGACATACACAATAGGCGTCAACCAAAACCAAATTTGCAGAAAAATCGCCGTCAATTGGGCGACATCACGAAAGAAAACATTCAAGACGGACGTAAACAGCCCAATGCCCACGGCGAACATAATTTGTAAGAGCAGAAACATTCCCCACACAAACAGAAGCGTAAACGAGGGTAGCGCATGGATAAACCAGAGGAACACGAGAAATAGAGTTACCATAATAGCAAGGTTTGTTGCGCTGGCGGCTACGACATACGCATATCGTAAAGCTTTAGGAAAAGCGATCTGTTTGACAGGTTTTGCGTTTTACCAAAACAGTCATGTGTAGCAAT
>CAZUFQ010000077.1:0-5869 GCA_964618735.1 uncultured Enterobacteriaceae bacterium | reverse complement strand
AAAACCACCGTATAGATCAGGATCTGTATCAATGGATGAATGACGTTCCAGAACAACCCGAGAAATGAGCCTACATATCGTCCTCTCAAGTCGTTGCCGACCATCTGCCACAGTAAATCTCGATGGCTCACTACATTACGTATTCCTTGTCTCCCTGTTTCAAAAGGGGCGACAAGTTTCTGACGCCAAGAAGGTAAAGCCTGTGGAAGCGTAGTTATCATAATGTTTTTCTTGAGGGGAATAGGTTGCCTCGTTCGCTGCTCACTTCATAGATTTTCTGGCGATTGAGCGTTTCTTCATAGCAGTATAAGAGCGTTTGTGCAGTAGTGGCCCAATTGAATTTTTTTGCTTGTCGCACGCTCTTCTCTTTGAGTGTCGCTCGCAGTTGTTTGTCTTCACACAATTGCCACAGCGCTTGGAAGAGATCTTCTTCGCTAAGAGGATTCAGCAAAATCCCAGCGTCCTCTACAATCTCTGGAATGGATGTTACCGCCGACGTAATCACAGGAGCGCCGAGACTCATCGCCTCCAACACGGGCAGACCAAAGCCCTCAAACAAAGTGGGGTAGACACAAGCAAAGCAATTTTCATACAGCCACTGCAGGGCGGTCTCATCGACATAGCCTAGTAAAATCACTTCTTGCCTTAAGCCAAGCAAATCTATGGTCTGCTCGAAATTGTCCATCAACCACCCACGACTACCAGCGAGGACTAAAGGAAAAACTTGTTTTTGTTTTGTCTTCAGTCTAGCGTATGCTCGGAGCAATCGCTCATGATTTTTGCGTGGTTCCAGAGTTCCGACACTAAGCCAAAAATTTTCCGGCTGAAGCTGCGGAAGAGTTTTCGGTCTCGGACTGCCTGTAGGATTGTTGAAGCGGCTTGCTAACGACATGACTACTATTCGGTCGGCGGGATAGTGAGGGAAAATATCAAGAAAATGTTGACGACCGTACTTTGAAATAGCAACAATTAAATCAGCATACACACTTGCTTGGAAGACCCCGGTAAAACAGCCAATCCGATTTGCCTCGGTGGTCCACTCTGGATGGTCCACGAACCCGAGATCATAAAGCGTATAAACAAGGCGCGCTTTTCGCAGCGTAGTCGGGCAAAAAAAATTATTCGCATGAATCAGATCTGGGTTGCCGAGTTGCGCCTCAAGGTCTACAGGCGGTGTAGCCCAAAAGCGTTGAGCGTGCTCAAACCGTCGATGTCGCAAACCTCGTTGAAAATTGGGCTGCTTGATGTGGCAAGTGGTCTGGGACCATTGTGAATCCCAGTAAAAATCACCAAATGTGGGATAGAGAATATATTCGTTAAATTTATCAATCTCTGCTAAGTGCCGGATGACGCTGTCAGCAAAATATCCACAACCCGCCTTCAGGTCTCCAGTTTGACTCACATCAAAACCAATTCTCATCACGACTCCCTTTTCCCTGACACCAGCTTAGTCCAACTTTTTTACTACGCCAGAGGCTGCTGAAAATGTATGAAGAAACGAACCTACCTACCTGACCTGTGGGAATCGCCTATCACCTCTCGAAATACTTGAAGATACTGTTGCGCCATCTCATTGGGGTCGCCAAACTGTTGCGCCCGCTGATAACCCCGTGCGATGAGACGCGCCACAAGTGCGGAATCCTCCTCAATCTGGGAAATGGCGTTAACGATTTCAGCAGGTTTCCGGGGATCAAAGAACAACGCCGCGTCATCAGTAATTTCTGGCAGGCTGGTGACATTGCTGCACAGTACAGGCTTACCAAAAGCCATAGCCTCCAGTACCGGCATACCGAACCCCTCATAAAGAGAAGGAAAAAGAAGGGCGCGACAGGACTGTAACAAAGCGGCAAGAGCATTGTCTGGCAGAAATCCGGGGAAAGATATCCTCTTTTCTAATCCCATACGTGCTGTTGCTGTCCGTAGAGATTCTAAGGGCGCCTCAAGCGCACCTGTGCACACCAATTGCAAATCTGATTGTGGATGGCGAGCGATAAACATCCCAAACGCAGTGAGTAACATGCGGTGATTTTTATGCGGCCAGAAGTTCGCTGGGTATAATAAGAACCTCTCGCTTTTTAAGCCCCATCGATCAAGTACTTCTGTCGTTTGTGCAGGAGTATTATGCTGTAACCGGCAGGGAAGACGAATGTAAATGGTTTTAACTTTCTGTGGCGAAATAGCAGCGGTCTCTAATACTGTGTTGCGTACGTAATGCGAAATACACACGACCTGATTTGCAACGCGACAGGCTTCCCGAAAGTTCCAATCTCGCTGGAACCGCTCTTCAGCGCTGAAAAATTGCGGATAGGTGCGATGCTGCAGATCATAGATGACTGAAACCATAGGAATCGTGGAGTCATAGAACCTTGATTCCGTAAATGGACAAAAGAGAAGATCAACGTGAAGATTCTTTAGGAGGGCGCTCCGCCGAGGCTGCAGCACGTTTGCGCGGTACATCGCTTTGAGTTTCACTATCACTTGACTAGGAAGGCGGCGTACCAGCCAGGCGTGTAGCGGTCTTATCCACATCTTTCCTGTTTCCCGTCGCCTTCCACTGCTCTTTTCCTTTCCACTCACGCATATGCGTCGCACATTTGCGGCGTCGAGGAGACCCAGTTCTGTATGGCTGCGCGCTTCAGTAAGCAGGACAAAGTTTGTATCTGGAGCAATACGACTCAAGTGTTGGATCAGCCCAAGCACGACGAGCTTCGCGCCGCCGTTTTCGCCGCCAGGTAAAACAGGGGTCAAATCTACGGCAATGCGTCGCTGTTGCACGAACGAGTTGGCCCCTTCATTCGCTTTGTCGCGCTTCAGTGTCTCCCTCCTCTAGGGAAAAGCGCCCGAATCATTTCTCATGCAAAGCCTAATGGGTTCTTCGCCTTCGTCAAAGCCTCAGCTTCCGACAAAAGCTCTCTTCACATAGCGCCATGCCTGACCGCTGCTCTGTTTGAACTCCGTCCAAGGAAGAGAATGGTTAAAACGCAGGAACGTATAGAGAAAAAGAAGAGGTTGCAGGAAAAAGAACGAGAGGGCTCGAGGGATTGAGTAGATAACAGTCTCTCGTCCTTGTGGATCAATGACTGCCAATTTCCGGATACGATACGAGCGTAAACGGAAATTCGTTCCCCTTCCTGCTCGTGGCAAGCGAAAAGATTTTTCAGCCTGTATTGTGAGTTCAATAGTCTGCGCCTCAGAACGAGCAGGCTTATCCAGAAGAGCCGGCGTGTTGATAGTAAATTTTCCTGCGGAGAGGGTTGTTTCAGACTGGACGCTTTCTCCACTTTCTCCAACTATGGAGACACACAATCGAAGAGGAGCAATGTTCCCTGGAAGTAGTCCCGCTAACTGAAGAGAAAATGAAGGCCGCCAATCTCCCCGTAGAAGCACTCTCACTCTCTGCGCAGCCCATCCATCTTTGTCTACTCCTTGCAGGTTCGGCATGAATATTTCTCGTAGTCGAGAGTAGGCGTACGCGGTGATATGAAATGCTGGTACGTCTTTGTAGTACTTTTGGATGACTCGCAGAGTTTCCTCTTGCACGTTCTTTAGTTGGGCGACGGTTTTCGCTTCCATCTGCAGACGAGCATCCGCCAGATATTCATCCAGATAATCGATACGAAACCGCTGGGCTATCCGTATCCAATACTCATAATCAAGGCAGTAATGGAGGTTCTCATCCAATGGACCTATTGCGTGGAATACTGAAGATCGGAAGAACGTGGCGGGTTGGCAGATAAAACAGCACTCTTTGAGACGCTGCCTATCAAAAGGCGCGCTTGGAAACTGCTCGATCTCAATCCCTTCAGCATCAACAAGACGCCCCCGTCCATACACCATGCCGGTCTCAGGGTTGTTTTGAAAATGTTGAACTATTTTCTTCACCGCCCCGGCGAGATACAGGTCATCTGAATTTAGCCACCCAAGGATTTCTCCTTTAGCCATTCGGAAGCCTTTATTGAGGGCATCTGTTTGCCCATGGTCTTTTTCTGAGGCCCATGAGAGGCGAGTCTCGTATTTTTTAAGAATCTCCAGCGTATTGTCT
This sequence comes from uncultured Enterobacteriaceae bacterium, assembly GCA_964618735.1. Taxonomy (GTDB): domain Bacteria; phylum Desulfobacterota; class Binatia; order Bin18; family Bin18; genus SYOC01. Next base: position 1,827 of record CAZUFQ010000077.1, on the reverse strand, counting down.
ATTGATCCTCCATCGACCACGATATATTCCAGGTTAGAATAATCTTGATTCAAAACGCTGAGAATTGTCTCTTCGATGTAACGCCCCTGGTTATACGATGGGGTAATGATTGAGACGAGTGGAGAGTCTTTCATAGAAAGAAACGCAGCGCTCGTTGGGGCTAATTCCTGTGTAACCGATACCAGTCAATGGTCCGCTTGAGGCCCTCACGAAAGTTCATCCTGGCGCGAAAGCCAAATTCTTTCTCCGCACGGCTAGTGTCTAAGTAGCGTCTGGGTTGACCATCCGGTTTGCTTGTGTCCCACACGATCCGACCGCGAAATCCACACAATTCGGCAATTAATTCCGACAAGTCTTTGATAGTAATTTCCATGCCTGAGCCAAGGTTAACAGGTTCTCTTTTATTATACCGCTCCGACGCTAACACAACGCCCTCGGCAGCGTCATCAACGTATAAGAATTCTCTTGAAGCTTTTCCTGTCCCCCAAGCCGACACTTCTTTCTGCCCAGTCTCGACAGCCGTGACAAACTTGCGAATGAGGGCTGGGATAACGTGAGAACTTTCCGGATCGAAGTTGTCTCCAGGTCCGTATAGATTCACCATGAGTAAATAGATTGAATTCAAGTCGTATTCCTGACGGTAGGCTTGAGACTGTACTAACAGCATCTTTTTGGCGAGACCGTATGGTGCGTTGGTCTCCTCTGGATACCCATTCCAGATATCATCTTCACGAAAGGGGACGGACGTCACCTTAGGGTAGGAACACACTGTTCCGGCGATAACAAACTTCTCAATCTTGTGAAGACGTGCTTGTTCAATGAGTTGAATCCCCATTAGTGCATTATGATAAAAGAATTTGCCTGGGTGCTGCCTATTGACGCCAATGCCGCCAACCACTGCCGCCAGGTGGATGACAAGCGTTGGCCTGGCCATCTCGTAGAGCCGTACGATGGCGTCTTTTTCTGTCAAGTCATAATCACGACTACGAGGGATGATGATGTGAGAACAGCCATGGGCTCGTAACTTCTCGACTACGCGAGAGCCGAGGAAGCCAGCTCCTCCAGTTACCACGACCCGCTGTTGCGGCCAGAATTCCATACTTAGTGCTCCATTGTTGCATGCAATCCCACGTTACTGTGTTTCCGACCATTCCTCATCTTTTGTTTGTTGGCCGACTCTTATATGAAGCCGTCTTTCCTATCCGAAAGCAAGTCGGTAGGCAACCGAACGTAGTGGTGGACAAGGATGTTACTGTTCTGTTTCTTAAAGTCAGTAAGAGCGGCGAGCTGCGAGCGAACGATGAACTCTTGTTCTTTGCCCGTGACGATCCCAACTGTACTGGAGAAACAAGGCTATTAACTCGCAAGTCGGTTTGCTGCAGTAGGGTGTAATCGCCAAGGAGTTTAATGAGAACGGTCGAGCGAAGGGAAGGGGGGAATTTCTGTACAGAAAGAAGGAGGAAGAGTAATTTGGGTGCACGTGCGGCAGGGGGAAGTCGCTTTCCCTTCTGAGTGCGGAAAGAATAGTTCATGCGTATTGCGCAAGTCGTACATGGATTGCCTCCGGAAAGTTTAGGGGGAACGGAGACGTATGTCGCCCATCTCTCTCAGGCGCTCGCCCAGCGTGGACATAAAGTGTCTGTATTTACACGCACCACCGAGGCCAAGCAGGAAGATTATGCTGTCGATGTTGTTAGCCGAGACAACATCGAAGTGACGCGGGTCGCCAACACCTTCACGCATCTCTCGCCATTTTCGTTAAGTTATGAGAACTCGGTCATCGCCCAACGGTTTGGTGTTTTTCTGGACACGTTTGCCCCGGATGTC
>CAZUFQ010000076.1:0-13406 GCA_964618735.1 uncultured Enterobacteriaceae bacterium | reverse complement strand
AATATTATCATCAGGTGGTTGGAGGAAATTTTCGTCTTGACGCTCTCCAGGCCGCCGTATTGCGGGTCAAGTTAAAGTATTTACCGAAGTGGACGCAGGCGCGGAGAGCGAACGCCAGTCGGTATCGTCAGTTGTTTGCGGATGCAGGATTATTGGCTTTTGTACAGTTGCCCCTGGACGCTCCTGGGCACATTTACAATCAGTTTGTGATTCGTGTTCCCCAGCGCAATCAGGTGCGAGCCTTTTTGCGAGAGCAAGGAGTGGAAACCGAGATCTATTACCCAGTGGCGTTACCCACGCAGGAATGCTTTTCCCCCTTTGGTTACAAACCCGGAGATTTTCCTTCAGCGGAAGCGGTTGCGCACGAGACTTTGGCGCTGCCGATATATCCAGAATTGACGGAAACTCAACTGCGATACGTTGTTGGTAAATTCAAGGAGTTTTTTGCTTTGTAACTGACGGGTGACTTTGTTATGAACTGTGGTCATGGGCACCCCAATGTTATCCGCCGATCTTTGGACGTAAATTTTATGGTCGATGGCGGCACTATCTGCTTCTATCTCACTTCGACGTATCTTAGTTGTGAGAGATATCCGAGTAACTGGCGTCAGGAGGACTTTACGGAAATGGCAAATTTCCCCCGGATCAAGGGATTTGCTATGCGATCGCTGGCGGCATACAGGGAGCAGTGTGCAATCAGTTCGCCCATGTCTCAAGCGTTTCTCTCTGAATCGCTGTCGGATTCGGAAACATTTCGTCATGATTTAATCAAGGTTCAACTAGTGCGGCCGGACTTCTTTCCTTTACTTTGTTCAATGCAATAATGATCGTGTTGCTCAATGTTGGGACTTCTACGCAAAGCTCTTAGAAAACCATCTTCGGTGGTGGCCTATCGTGCAGCGCAGGAGGCGCGTTTGCTGATGATAAGCGCCACGAATGGTTGGCGGCGGCTAGAGAGGCGCGTTGGGCGATTTTGGGATGTCGATCGGGTGCGCGCAATGAGCAGCCCCGATCGACCCTTCACGTTGCTGGCCGCCGATGGCGGTCTAGCGTTTCGCGATGTGCTGCAGGGGGATCCACAACTGCGCACCGCGATTCTTGCGCAGGCGTATGCGATTCGAGACCGATGCTTTACGCTCCTTGGTGCGCCCGTGCCGACCGGAGGCGCTTGGCCGTGGCATACAGACTGGCGCTATGGATATACCTGGGAGCCCATATTTTTCAAACGGTACGACTTCTATCACGCGCGTGCGACGCCCTACGATGTCAAGTTTCCGTGGGAATTGTCGCGGTTGGGTTATTTGATCCCTATGCTTCAATGCCTTGCTATTGAACCTGCTGTGGAGTGGTCTGAGAAAGGGTATGAAATATTACTTGATTGGGAGCGCCAGAACCCGCTCGCCTATTCAGTGAATTGGTATGCGATGGAATCCTCCATCCGCTCACTTAACCTTCTGTTCGCCTTTGAACTACTTCGGACGGTGGAGGAGCCTCACCAGCAGATAGGTCAAGCCTTTCTTCGTCAGTTGACCATGAATGGCGAGTTCCTCTGGCGCAACATTGAGTATACGGATATCCGTGGTAACCATTTTGTCGCCAATATCGTTGCTCTTTTGCTTCTCGGTTTACTGTTAGGCGATGTGTACACGCCAGCGAAAGCGTGGGCGAACTACGCCAGAGATATGCTAGAGGCTGAGGCGGAATTGCAGCTTTTGCAGGACGGCGTGTTTTTTGACCGTTCGGTTGCCTATCACCGATTGGTCACTGAACTCTTTGTTGTGGCTCTCGTCGGTTTGCGTCGCATCGAAAACCGGATTTCGAGATCCTTATGGGAACGTGTCCGGGCCGCCTGCCTCTATCTTGTCGCCTGTCGTAGACCAGACGAACTCGCGCCCAATGTTGGGGATAATGATGACGCACGGATTCTGCAGTTTGACCCGGCGCCCCTTCGCGACCATAGTCCCCTTTTAGGTGTGGCTGCCACATTTTTTGAAGAGGCGACGTTGAAGACTGCGGCGAGTAAACTTCCAGCGGCCGTGCCCTGGTTGCTTGGTCGAGAAGGTGTGACTCGGTGGGGAACCCTCGAGTCGCAACCCCTCCCACACCTCTCTTATTTTAGCGAGGGCGGAGTTGTCGTCTGCCGTCACACGGAGAATTATCTCTGGATGGATGTCGGTGAATTTGGCAAGAAGGGAAGCGGCGGCCACGGCCATAATGATCTCATGAGCTTTGAGGTGTCGCTCTCAGGGGTTCCTCTGGTCGTTGATCCCGGGTGTCCTGTCTATAGCGGCGATCCCCAGACCCGTAACTTATTCCGAAGCACGGCCTATCATAATGGCTTAAAAGTCGACGGGTGTGAGATTGTCGAAATGCGAGGGCTTTTTGCCGTTGGCGCCGAGATCACTCCCTCTCTCCTCGCTGCACAAGAACTTGATGATGGTGTAGAAATTAACGTTGCTCATCGGAATTACAGCCGACTCCCAGACCCGGTCGTGCATACTCGCCGTATGCTCTTCAACTCTCGTATCGGAGAGCTCCGCTGTGAAGATTCCCTCGTCTGCACTGCGGAGCACCACATCGAACGGTTCTTGCATTTCGACGCGAATGTGAGCGTCTCTCTTGGTGCTCATCAAGCCGAGGTCCAGGCTGGCGGCTCCATTTTTCTTGTGACGTGGAACGAAGGCGCCTCTGTGCAAGTCGATGAAGGGTGGGTCAGTCCTGGTTATGGAGTCTGTGAACCAGCCCCTATCCTGACGTTTACGGATGTTATTCGAGGCTCTGCAATCTTGACGTTCGTCATCACTTCGGTAAAGGCGCCCTAACATGAAACAAGTTCTTCTTTCAGGAAAAGGACAGGTCGAAGTTCTCGAGACGCCAATACCAGGACCTATGACAAACTCTCTGTTAGTACGCAATGCGTATTCTCTGATCAGCTCTGGGACTGAAGGCTCTGCGGTTACAAGCCGCAAGGGTTGGCTCGGCGTCTACGAGAAAATCGCCGCCTCGCCAGAGCGACTTACTCAGGTGTGGAATTTCGCGAAGTCTCATGGGGTCAGTCGTACTTTGGCGGCGGTTCAATCCAAACTCGAAGGGTATAGCAGTCTTGGTTATAGCTGCGCCGGCACTGTGGTAGAGGTATCGAACGACGAGATGCCGTTTGTTCCCGGCGACAGAGTTGCCTGCATGGGGAGTGGGTTAGCCAGCCATGCCGAGTATGTCGTCATTCCGAAGAATCTCGCTGTAGTCGTTCCTCCTACGGTCATGTTGGAAGAAGCCGCGTTTGCTGCTCTTGCTTGCATAGCGATGCAAGGCGTCCGTCGGCTGGACCTCAGTCCTGGAGAGCGTGTCGGGGTAATCGGTTTGGGCTTGATTGGTCGACTGACACTCCGACTGCTTCGTGTCATGGGGTATGAGCCCTTTGGAATGGATATCAATCCAGAACGCAGCCGTATGGCGCAAGAGGTCGACCTGGTTGAATCTTGGGCTCTGTCGAGCATCAGCAGTGAGGAAAAGGTGCGCGACCTCACCAACGGACGCGGATTGGATGGGGTTGTCATCTGCGCCGCAACCCATAGTCAAGATCCCATCAATTTGGCGTTTGCATTGTTGCGCCACCGTGGCCGGGTTTCTATCGTGGGAGATGTAGGCTTACACCTCGAACGAGAAAAAATGTACAGTAAAGAGCTGGAAGTAAGGATGTCGTGCTCCTACGGTCCGGGTCGGTATGATCCGCTCTATGAAGCCAAAGGAGACGACTATCCCTTCAGCTTTGTGCGCTGGACTGAGCGGCGCAATTTGGAATACTTTGTAAATTTGTTAACAACGAGCCGTCTTGATCTGCGTCCTCTCATCAGCGCCCGCTATCCCGTCGAAGATGCATCCGCAGCGTACGCGCGTCTCAAAGCTGGCCAGGCAAGCGATTATGGGATCCTTTTTCAATATGCATCGCCTTCCGCTGCTGTGAACCTTGCTCAGGAACGTGTGCTAAAGACCGCTCCCCCCGTACGGGCTGCAAGACCGGGGCGCGTCCGTGTAGCGCTCATCGGAACCGGCGCCTACGCGAATGCTGTACACATTCCAAATCTCAAGCAACTTGCTGATCAGTTTGAAATCTACGGCGTAGCCAGTCGCAGTGGCGTCAGTGCTGCAGTCACCGGTCGTAAAGCTGGCGCCAGTGTTGTCACCAGCGATTACCGCCGTCTTCTTGAGGATGCGAATGTTGACGCCGTGCTGATCGCAACCCGGCACTCTAATCACGCTGCAATTGCCCTTGACGCCTTGCGAGCAGGAAAGCACGTCTTTGTCGAAAAGCCGCTGGCAACGACTGTCGATGAGGCTTGCCAAGTCAAGGCGGTAACCCAAGAGACCGGTCTCATCTTGCGTGTGGGATTCAATCGTCGCTTTTCTCCCTTTATGACTGCAATGCGTCAAGTCGTCGGTCAGTCGGGGACCCGGATCTTCAGCGCGCGCATCAATGTTGGTTCTCTTGGTCAACATTGGAGTAATACAGCCGAGGAGGGGGGGCGCCTCCTTGGCGAAGGCATCCACTTTTTCGACTTATGTAATTGGTTCATGGCTGTTCCTCTTGTTGAGATCAGCGGGCAGTTCGCTGGAGAGGTTACAAATGTCAATCCGAATGCCAGCGTCCAGTTACGCTACACGGATGGCTCCATGGGACATATTCTTTATACAATCTCCGGGAATTCGGAAGGCGGCAAAGAATACTATGAGGCGTTCGGAAATGGGAAATTCGTCCGTTCTGAAGATTTCACAACGTTTTCGGCCTATGGCTCGTCTGTCAGAGTGCCGCGCCGAGAACGAGGCAATAAAGGACAGTTGGCTGAGCTTATGGAATTCGAGGCTGCCATCCGCGGGGAGTCATATCCCGTTGAAGGAGCTGATGCACACGCCGGGGCTATTTTACTGAGGTTGGCATTAGAGGTCTATAAGAGGGCTGCCATGGGAACCGTGATAAAGTTCAATTTGCCATTACGAGAAGGCTATAATAGGTATCTCTGGCTTGAGAGTGCAGATCTCAGTTCTCTGTCTCTTCGTGAAGCGCTAGGACCAATAGCTTCAGTATAAACTTTATCAAACTAAAGTGCGAAGCATAATCTACGACACTAATGATTCTCAAACGGTTCCAGTTCCTTGGATTGATCGTACGAGAAATCACATAGGAGCTGCAGCGCTGTTCAGCTCGCGGATAGCAGGGTTGGGGCTGGCGTTTCTCAGCACAGTGGTTGCTGCACGACTCCTTGATTCAGATGAGTTTGGGAGATTCACATTTCTTCGATCAATGACTTTATATCTAGGGATATTTTTCGATTTTGGCGCGTCTATCGCCACGGGGCGACTGCTGGCGTTATCGCAAGCAGCCTCTGAGGCTGAGAATCTGTGTGGGGCGTGGTTAGTGATCTTTACGCCTATAGCAGTGGGATATGTCTTGCTATTAGCCGCGAGTTCGTTTTGGCTAGACGAACTTTTCCACTTCAATGTGAACAAGGCGATTTTTTTGAGTGCGATACCAGCTCTAGGTATCCCTTTGGAGCGATCATTAAGAGAATTACTACAAGGACAAGGTGGGGCACTCTTGTTGGGAATACTGAACACCGTCCCGTGGGCGTTGTTTCTGTTGCTCTCGGTGAGTTTATGGATTTCTGGCTGGGCATCGTTTGAAGCTGTTGTCTTTGTATATTTTGGAGCGTTCTTTGCCACGATGGTAGTGCTGATTGTGCTGTTGCGACCCCGATTTGATCGACTCGGAGATCTCGCGCGTAAAATTCTGGCTGAGACAAGGGCATTTGGACTAGAGGCGTACATAGGACGAATCATTGGAACAGGTACGTATCAGTTGGACTCGCCGATGATTGCCTACTTTACTCAGGACCCGGCCGCAGTTGGCTTTTATGGTTTGGCGAAGGCATTGGTTGCGCCTATCTCTCTGGGGCCTGGATCATTGAGTGTTGCGATATATCGTGATCTTGCTCGCGCAGCACGATTGCCCGTTCGGTTCACGAGAGTCAATCTTCTTTGGTTGATCGTCTTGAGCGCACTCTATTTGGTGCTTGCTCGACCTGTCGTCTTTTCTCTGTTTTCCTCGGAGTATGCTGAAATGCTTCCTCTCTTGTATGTTTGGATCCTTTCGGCTTTTATTCAGGGGGCATACCAACTGCCGAATTTCTTCCTCTCCGCCAAGGGAGAAGGTCGGGTATTGCGCATTATAGCGACTTGGTTTGCCGCAGCTAACATTTTACTGAATTTTTCCCTCATTCCGCCATTCGGAGCGTTTGGGGCTTCGGTCGCCTCGACCATTGCCAATGGGTTGTGGCTCTACATTTGTATCCGCTTTTATCAGAAGACTGTGATAGGCGGGCGCGACGGAGGTATGCATGTCAGTCCATAGTGACTCTGAGCGAAAGTATCAATTTGGCTCCGACCCCTGGGGCACGGGAGACGCAACGGGAGAATACTACGATGCATTTTTGCAGTTCATCTGCACTGTCAAGTCGAAGGCTGCAATCGCAGTCGATGTGGGTTGCGGAGAGGGTGCCTTTACGGCTCGTGTGGCGACTCTGACTGAGAAAACTTATGGTATTGACATCTCGCCAACAGCTATTCGGAGGGCAAAGGAGCGATTTCCAGGAATCGAATTTTCAGTGTGTGATTTGCGGCACATTGCAAATCTCGAGATTGAAGAATACTCGATAGATCTCATTGTTGTGAGCCAGGTACTATACTACTTGACCTGGACTGAGGCGTCAGAAGCTCTGGCTCAGCTCGGGACATTATTGACGCCTGACGGCGTGATTTGTGCCGCAGCAAACTGTAGCGGTGGTGAGTATTTCCAACCTCATGAGTTCCATGCGCTCTTTGCAGACCATTTTGACATCGTCGGGGAGGAGAAGTTTCAACACCATATCTTTATTGCTGGAAAACGCAGGCCGGCAGAGGTCCTGATTACTGTTGATTACGAGGTGGATGATTTTGGAGACCGAGAGGTGATAGGAACACCGGAAATGTGGAGCCGACAAGTGATCGAGCCGTGTCGCCAGCTTATGGCGCTATGCGAGGAGTTCGGCGCCAAACTAACTATTATGCTCGAGATATGCGAGCTGTGGTTTGTCGATCAATATATGCCCGCAGTTGCCGACCGAGTTCGGGCTCAGTTGGTTGACGCTGTTCAAAGAGGCCACGATGTGCAGGTGCACATGCATACCCGCTGGTTGCCTGAATTGGGAGCCAGGCTGGACCAATCCACAGGAATTGTCCAATTCAACATGGATGCACCAAGGCTTCAGGATTTGGCTGACGGTGAGTTAGAGCGCATCCTACGTCGAGCCAAACAAGAACTTGAGGAATTGCTACAACCTGTTCGCGCAGATTACGAAGCCATCGTCTTTCGAGCTGGCAAGTACCAGATTCAGCCTCACGAAAGAGTGTTCGCGGTGCTGGCGGCCTCAGGCTATAAGGCGGATAGTTCGGTCTGGCAGGGAGGGTTCTTATCAATTTACGATCGTAAACCCGGTTACGATTTTCGCTCGCTCTGGACGCAGGTAACACCTTATTGGCCTAACAAGGAGGATATCAATGTGCCAGTGCGAGACGTGTGCACGGTGCCGAAGATCTTGGAAATGCCTATATTTGCCCAGGTCGGAGAGCAGTGGGCTTTCGATAGCCTAACTGCGCAACGCTTGATTGGCCTCTTTCAGCAGTCACGAGGCGCTGGGCCTAAGATTATGGTCGGCCATACCAAGGCGCTAACGCCTAGATCTCTTAGTCAACTGCGCATGGTCTTCCAGTGGCTCAGTGGAAGTCAGTCGGTAGTGTTTGAGCGAATGCAAGACGCAGCCCGTCGGTGGTGGCAATACTCTCACATCAACGAGTCACAGACTGCGCAGCAGGAATATGTGCGACGCTCAAGTAGTTCGCCCGAGGAATTATGGCGGAGCTTGCCGGATGCGTACAGGCGGAAGGTTGAGATCTGTGCGATGCATGTTCGGGAGCTGGCGAGACGTAAGGGCCGGGTAAAAATATTAGACGTAGGGTGTGGCACAGGTGAGTTGTTTCTGGTTCCGCTCTGGTACCGTGTTCAAGACGTGGAAGCAGTCGAGATTCTGGGAATCGACGTTGACAGCGCGAGCATTGCGCGAGCCCATGATAATGTTGCTACGCATTCATTGCGACGGATCTCATTCAAAGCTCAGCCGGTTGAGATACTGAACGAAGCTTTTGACCTTGTCATTAGCACAGAGGTCATCGAGCACCTTGAGGATCCTGCGACCTTCCTGACCGCCTTGCGTGCAGTCGTTGCCGAAGATGGCATGTTAGCACTTAGCACACCGAATGGTATGGGTTACTCCGAACAGGAGCGGAAGCTGCTTTATGCCACTTTTGATCTGGTTGGACGTCTACCTATCCCCGTCAAAAAAACTTTTCTACTGCTCTATCGAAAGTTGCAGTCGTGGCGATGGCGGCGAAAAATACAAGCCTCTCTCAAGAGCGGCAAGGACAGACGACGGGCGTTTGCGACACTAAACTTCGCCAACGACGTTCATATCCAATACTTCACCCTTCGACGCCTTAGATGTATGCTCAAGAAGAGCGGTTTTGCCGTTGCGGAAGTTCATAATGTTCAGTTGTTAGGAGGATTGATCGGGAAAATCCTGGAATCGCCATTCAACGTAGAGAGAGTACTAAAGGTCTTACCTAATTGCTTGGCATCATCATGGTTGGTGGTGTGCCATACTCAGGCTGATGCTGGTCAGAGTTCATACTCAACGACCTGTCGTCGCATCGGGGTCAATCCCTGCGTCACGCAGCGTGATCGATAAACGCTAGGGTGAACAGAAAGTGACTCACCCAGAGTAGAAGATCGACATGATATTCGAGATTATAGCGATGTTTGCTCTGCCGCTCTTATTTGCTTGGAGAGCGCTAACATTAAGGAACCCGGTTGCCCACATTGTCGTAGGTCTCTACGCCTACCTGTTTTACGCGATCACCATAGTATCAAGCAAATATAGTATTCCTGGATTGGTTATTCCTATAGACGTTGCTAACTATTTTCGGATGGCAGTTCATCTATTCGTATTTTTCGTGCTCTTAGTTGTTTTTTTGTTAACTCGACCGGCGTTGCGAATACCAAGATTCATAAAATGGGGCGGTGCGACCCTTGTGGGAATGTTGTTCAGCGCTTTCGAAAACGGTGCTGAACCGGCAGCAATCGCGAGAATCGCAGCGACGGGTGTCATGCTGGTTAACCTGCTCATTCTGATTCCAAATCTAGCAATACGGGAGAAGGAATACTTCCTGGAGGTCAGAAAGGGATGTATCCTGATCGCTGTCTATCTCAGCGTCTTTTCGGTGTATACGCTCTTGCTGTACGGAGCCTTTCCCGAGTGGAGGATTCGCCTCGGTCGACCACTGAATCCTGGAATATTGTCGTACCTTATCGCCACGGCCACGGCGGCGTCCTTTCTGACGGATACAAGGATTTACGTTCGAGCCGTACTGGGGATCGCGGTGCTGGCCGCTGCGTCCCGGGCCGACGCAGCCCTCGTTTTGGGAATTTATTTTATCGTAGCAGTCTGGAGGGGGGAATGGGGGGTCAAGGTCCTTTGGGCAACGCTCGCTCTTGCCACTACAATCTTGGTATTGCTAAGCGCAATGCCCAATGAGACTGAAAGTTTCTATAGGCTGTTATTCGTACGGGATGACTTTTATAGCGGCCGGCTGGAAATTTGGACGACTGGCGTCGATAACGTAATGGAGTCGCCCTGGCTTGGCAAAGGTGATCGAACCTATGTGGGTCGGTTTGACCCGAAGGGAGCCATAGATGAGGAGACGGCCCTCCGCTCACACAATATGTTTTTAGAGCTAGCGATGAGCTACGGCATCCCCGTCGCGATCCTCGCGTTCAGTCTCTATTTCTCCATTGCGGCTGCGACAAGCCGCTTGCGGAACACGCCCGGTGGCGGAACATATGCGTTCGTTGGCCTAGCGATGGTCTCGCTCGCGCTCGGGCATAGCATGGTTGATACCTCCTTCTGGACAAATCTTGGCGATGGAACGAACGTTCTCATCCTCTCTATTTCTGGACCACTCGCTCTGCTGGGTGAGCGAGTGCACGCTCGCCCAAGGGCTATATATAATCCAACGCTTCAACTCCGCCGTCCCCGTTACTCCTCATCTTGACGTTGACAAAAAAAGGACTTTTTATGAAATCCCCATCCTTTGACTCCCTTAACACGATAAGTCGTCGTGAGTTTCTCCAAACCACCGCTCTAACGCTTGCCTCAGCTGCATTGCCTCGGCTCAGCGTGGCGGACAGTCCTCCGCAGGCGACGCGAATATTCGAGAATGGACAATCGCGTGCATCGATTGTGCTTGGCGCAAATGCAACGAAACAGGTCCAGGACGCAGCGAGCCTCTTGGCGCAGTATTTTGAACGATGTACGGGCTCGGCGATTGCTATCGCTGCAACCCCTCCAAGTACTAGTCAGGTAGTGATCCGCATTGGTGACCGGGACCGCTTGGGCGGAAAGAAGGAGACGCTTGAGAAACTTGACAGCGATGGCTTCGTCATTGACTTTCCAGACTCTGGGAATGTTGTTCTTACTGGCGCGAGTGACTGGGGCACCGAGTTCGCCGTTTATGAGTTTCTCGAACGGTACCTCGGGGTCCGATGGTTGTTTCCGGGAGCTGACGGTGAGTACGCGCCGAAGCTTTCGGTGATTGATCTGCCCATGGTTTCAGTCATCCAAGAGCCCGCATTCTTCTCGAGAGAGGTTGGGGTCGAGGGTGATAGTGTGAAGACGTGGGCTCGTAGAAACCGCATTCACAGCCGTATCCAGTTCCATCACAATCTTCGATATCTGTTTCCGCCAGAGACCTACATGAAGACGCATCCTGAGTTTTTTCCACTACGAAACGGTCTCCGTTACTTTCCGCCGCCAGAGAGACTTTCCGACTGGCAGCCTTGCTTTTCAGCCAAGGGCATTGTCGAAGAAGCAGTCCGCAACATCCGCGATTACTTCACGAAGCATCCGGAAGAGACGTCATTCTCTCTTGGCGTCAACGACAGTGGAATGTTCTGTGACTGTGAGGCGTGTCGGAGTAAGTACGGTCAACGAAAGAATTTTCTGGGATACGACGATCGTTCTGATGAGTACTATGAGTGGGCGAATGCGGTTGCAGCCGAAGTGTTGAAAGAGTTTCCAGACAAGTGGTTTGGCTGCCTTGCCTACCGCGAGGTTTTGCAACCGCCATCCGTGAACTCCGTTCATCCCCGCATCATCCCCTACCTCACATATGACCGCCTCCGCTGGGTTGATCCTTCTAGCGAGGCGCAGGGTCGGAAAATCACAGAGGATTGGGCGAAGAAGGCGCGTGTCATCGGATGGTACGATTACATCTATGGAGCGCCGTACTGCGTGCCGCGCCTTTATCCCCACCACATGGCAAACTATTATCGGCTGGGTCGGTCCCTTGGCGTCCGTACTCAATATGCTGAAGCTTATCCCAACTGGGGAGAAGGACCAAAGTTATACATTAGCCTGCGCTTACAATGGGACCCGAACCTCGATCCTAGTGCGCTGATGTCCGACTGGTGTGCGAAGGCGGTCGGTACGGGTGCCGACTCGGATTTAGTGAAATACTGTGGAATCTGGGAGAATTTCTGGACTCGGATCGTACCAAAGTCACCGTGGTTTTCTGGATTCGAGCATGAATACTTGCCGTTTATGGATCCTGGATATCTGTTGCTGATCACTGACGAAATCATACAGAGTCGGAAGCTTCTCGATCACATGGCCGCGTCCACCAAAACGGCGGAAGAGCGGAAACGAGCGGAAGTTCTCCGAAGAGCTTTTGATTACTACGAGGCCTCTGCCGTCTCGTACCTTGGCCTCAAGGGTAACAAGGTGGCGTGGGAATGGGCAGCTGCAATTCTTGGCAAACGAGATGTCGACCGGAAGTATTTCCAGGACATGGCAAGTCGGCGAAAAACTCTCGTCGACGAGTTCTCGAGCGATCCGGTTCTTACCCATGATGGGGTTCGTTTTGATCGATTCAAGACCCTGCAATGGTAGCTGTTATTGCGGCGAAGCAGTAACTGAATCAGTTAGCGTAAGATTGAGTGTGAGATTGAATAGGCAACTGCAATCCGAAGGCTCCCGAAGAGCAGTGACATGAAAGCCATCATAAATAACAAGATGTGTTTGATCCCGAACCATTCCCCTCAACCTGGGCGTGTTCTCGTCCGTGTACAAACGTCGGCACGAAAAATTGGGACCGGCAAGTTACGTCAAGTATCCAGACACTTTCTGAATCTGCTGAAAAACCGCCTGCGGCTCATTCCTGAGGTCATAGTTTATGATGGACCGCGTCTTTTACTGGATAGGTTGATCCACATGACGCGTAGAGAAGTGCGGCAGTTCAGTGGACATTGCGCAAGTTTTTCGGGAATCGCGATTGATGACAAATCATATTCTCCAAGTGGGTTAACAGGCAGAGTAGCCGGAGTCTCCATGACGCACCCGCTTGATACTGAATTTGTCATTGCCCGGCCTGAGTTTGTTTTTCCGATCCCTGATGAGTTGTCAAAATATCTTGCAGCACTTGTCCTTTATGGAGGTATGACAGTCTACGCAGTAACGAGAGCCTTAAAATTGACAGACGGTCCTGTGGGAGTGACGGGGCACGGGATTCTAGCCAATATTGTTGCTTCGATACTTTTGAGTGAGGGAAGGCAGATAGCTTTATGTCACAGCAACCAAGCCATCGATCTTAAAAACATTTGTGTTGGTCTGCAACTAGAAAAGAACGGCGAATCTTCTCTGCCAGCTGAGAGGGCTACCATCTGGATTGAGACAGATGATGCGACAGTACCTAAAGAATATTCTGCCGAGCAAGTCATTGGGGTAAGTGTTTCTTTAGATACTATCCGTGCAGTGTGGCCGAATGCGAGGAAGCACCTGTCTATCAATATCGGTGACTTAGAGAAAGACCCTGATCGTGTCGTTGATCTTTATTACTATGACGGCAATTGCGACTGGCCTGATTGGTTTCAGCCGCGCTATTTTCAACGGTATTTGGAATTGGCGACGAAGGGTCGGATTATCCTTGGGCATGTACCACCAAAATGTGATTTGGGAAATATTTCTACGACAGACAAAACAATTCAGAAGGCAGTCTCAGACGCCAGATCTTCTAGAGCAGGTATTATCTTCACTGACTTTGATGCGCCACTCCAGTCGCTCTCTTCTGGACCGATCATTATCAAACAAACTTCTTCCACTACCCGGCAGGTCATAAAGGATAGTTTAATTGGTGCAGGCGGCTGGGCGTTGGGATTGATAGTGAGACAAGTCGTATGCAAGAAGAACATTGCTTTGAGAGGGGTT
>CAZUFQ010000075.1:0-13475 GCA_964618735.1 uncultured Enterobacteriaceae bacterium | reverse complement strand
ATCACCGCTTCGCTGGCGATGCAGCCCCATGGCAGCGTGCCGGCGCTGCTCGCGGCGGCGCTCAAGGGCGGGCCCAACCAAGCCACCGCCGCCCTGGCGCTGGAACCCGCACCCAAGGCCGGGGCGGTCTGACACGGGGAACAACCCAGAGGGGATTATGTCCTGTGATGTTAGGCGTTAGAAATTATCACAAGTTGTGAAATCGAGGGGGGGGGGACTCTCTGACTCGAAGGTTCGCCATGCTTTCTGCCCCATTGAGGACTTTACATTGTCTCATGCCATTGCACGCATTCCGTCGCACCCAGCGCACGCAGGTCAGGGACACGCCCCGAGACCGCCGACCTTGCGCACGCCGCCAGTGCTGAACGGCGCGTGCTGGCTCGGCAAAGTCGAGGTGGGCTCTCAGGCCGCGAGGAGGCTCCGATGAGCCGAGCCACTCCCAAGCTGCGACGAGTTGCCCAACGGCTGCTGGCGCTTGAAGCCGCTGCGGGCGACACCGCCGATACGCAGGTGCTACCAGCGGTGCGCGTCTGTGACTCACTGCGCCGGCCGCTCTCCCGCCTCATGGGAGTCGCCGGGTTTCGCTCGCTCCTGTCCCGTGCGCTGGCGCTCGCCAATGACGAAGTCTGCTGGTTGAAAGCCGTCCACGTCACCGCGGATGGCTCCCTGGAGGGCGTGGGCGAACTGGCGGGGCAACTGTCCCAAAACGAAATTGCGCAAGGAGGGGTGCTTCTCGTCGCCCAGTTGCTCGGGTTGCTGGTGACGTTCATTGGCGAAGCCCTCACCGCGCGCCTGGTGCAGGAGGCGTGGCCGGGAAAACCATCCGACAAGCGATTCCGGGCGAACCTGAGCAATGGTTCGCCATGTATGACGCCGTGCTCAGCACCGGCGAGCCGATCCGGGTTGAACGCCGACTCGTGACCCAAGGGCGCGTGCTGGACCTCTACGCCTTTCGGGTCGAAGACGACACGCAGCGGCGCGTTGCGGTGATCTTCACCGACATCACCACCCGCAAGCAGGCAGAAGAGGCCCGTCTGCGGCTGGCGGCGATCGTGGAGTCCTCAGATGACGCGATTATCAGCAAATCCCTGGACGGCGTAGTGACCAGCTGGAATGCCGCCGCGGAGCGCATCTTCGGCTACCAGGCCGAGGAGATGATCGGGCAGTCGATTCTGCGCCTGCTGCCCGAGGACCGGCACGACGAAGAGGCCGTGATTCTGGCGCGCCTGCGGCAGGGCGGGCGCGTCGATCACTTCGAGACCGTGCGCCGGAGCAAAGACGGGCGGTTGCTGGACGTGTCCGTCACCATCTCCCCACTCCGGAACGAGCAGGGAACCATCATCGGCGCCTCGAAGATCGCCCGCGACATTACCGCGCAGAAGCAGATGGAAAGGGAACTCGCCCAGCGGACGGTGGAGTTGGAGCGACTCAACGCCGAGCTGCAACAGTTTGGCTACATTGTCTCTCACGACCTGCAGGAGCCACTGCGCACGATCACCAGCTACGTACAACTGTTGGCGCAGCGCTTCCACGACAAACTGGATGCCGAGACGAACGAGTTTATCGCGTTTGCGGTTGAGGGCGCGCAGCGGATGCGGGCATTGATTACTGACCTGCTGGCGTACACCCGCGCGGGCGAGAACACGCAGGAGGCCACCTTGGTGGATTGCGGGGCGCTGCTGGCGCGCGTCCTTGGCGATCTCCACCTGGCTATCGAAGACAGCGCTGCCGAGGTAACCTACAACGCGCTGCCGACGGCGCCCGGCGACGCGAGACAAGTGGGTCTCGTTTTCCAGAATCTCCTTAGCAACGCCCTGAAGTTTCGCAGCGCGGCCCCGCCCCGCATTCACATCGCGGCCCGACGCGAGGGGGCTCAGTGGGTGTTCTCTGTGCGTGACAACGGGATTGGCCTCGATCCCCGGCACGCCGAGCGGATTTTTCAGGTCTTCCAGCGCTTGCACACCCGCCGCGAGTATGCGGGGACCGGCATCGGCTTAGCCATTTGCAAGAAGATCGTCGAGCAGCACGGTGGGCGCCTGTGGGTGGAATCCGAGCCGGGGAAAGGAGCGACCTTCTTTTTCACCCTCTTCGTTGCGCAGGAGGTAGACGCACGAGCCAGCCATCAAGCCGAAACCAATAATAACCGTACGGTCCCACGTTGAGCTCATAAGGGCGCTCATTAATCTGGGGAAACTCAGAGCGACCCGTCAGTTCGACCGGGGTGACGCCGCAAAATCTTTGAAGGTCGAGCTTCACTGACAGTGCGGAAGGAGAAAGGTTATGAATGAAGAGGAGAGTTTCTTGTCTATACTGACGAACATACGCCAGGACCGATTTGCTGGAAGCCTCCAGGAACTCTATCGCGCCGCGCCCAAAAGCCGGATGTTGTTTACGGATAGCAATGAGTTGCTGTATCCGGCGCAGTAGGGAATTTTCCGTGCGGAGTTGAATGTCAATATTGACTACCCGATAGCTATACGTCGGATCAAGGATAACCGGCGCAAACAGCTGTTTCTCCGCCGCCTGTGAGAACCCAGCGTTCCGCTCTCCATTCCATTGCATCGGGGTGCGCAAACCATGCCGATCCTCAAGCCAAACGTTATCGCCCATTCCAATCTCGTCTCCATAATATAGCACGGGGCTCCCCGGCAAGGTGAAGATGAGGCTATGTAAAAGTTCGATCTGTTGTTGGTCGTTGTTGAGAAGGGGGGCGAGGCGACGACGAATACCTGTATTCAGGCGCATCTGCGGGTCCTGAGCATAGGCGTGAAGCAAAGACTGGCGGTCTTCGTTGGTGACCCGCGACAACGTAAGTTCGTCGTGGTTGCGAAGAAAGGTCGCCCACTGACAAGTCTCAGGAATAGGAAGGGTCTGGGACAAAACATCAATGATCGGCTGTCGATCCTCGCGGTGGAGAGCCAGGAAGAGACAGGAGGTCAAAGGGAAATGAAAAGACATGTGGGACTCGTCCCCGTTTCCGAAGTACGCGCGTATGATGGGGGGCTCTTGGCTAGCTTCGGCGAGCAAAATACGGTCTGGATACGAACGATCGAGTTCGGATCGGAGTTCTTTCAAGTACGCATGGGTTTCTGGTAGATTCTCACAATTTGTGCCTTCGCGTTCGAACAGATACGGAGCCGCGTCGCACCGGAACCCATCGATCCCGAGATCGAGCCAAAACCGCATGACCTTGAGCATCTCGCGCTGAACGTCAGGATTATCGTAGTTGAGATCTGGTTGATGGTGAAAAAACCGATGCCAGTAGTACGCCTTTGCCGTCGGATCATACGTCCAGTTCGAGCGTTCGCTGTCACGGAAGATAATACGGGTCTGTTGATATTCCTGATCGGTGTCACTCCAGACATAGTAGTGGCGCTTGGGGGACTCAGGAGAAGAACGGGCTTCGAGAAACCAAGGATGTTGGTCTGAGGTATGATTGAGGACGAGATCGGCGACGACGCGTATCCCGCGTTGATGCGCCGCCGCGATGAAATCGCGGCAGTCCTGCAAGGTCCCGTACTGGGGATGGATCTGGTAATAGTCGGAGATATCGTACCCATCATCACGAAGGGGCGAGGGGTAGAATGGTAAAAGCCAGAGGCAGGTGACGCCTAGGTCTTTGAGATAATCAAGCTTGTGTCTGGCGCCGACAAAGTCACCAATGCCGTCAGCGTTACTATCAGCAAACGTGCGTACGTGCATTTCGTAGAAAATGGCGTCCTTATACCACAGCTCGTCCCTCTCCACTCCCGCTCCTACCTTTCCTCTCTCCCGAAGTACTGGGCCCCTTCTTGAAGCCGCTAGCGCGCAGCGGCGCTGGGTTCAGAGGGAGCGGTTTCGTCGAGGGGAATGCCCAGTTGTTCCATTTTGCGGTACAAAGAGGAGCGGCTGAGGCCGAGCAAGGCCGCGGCCTGAGTGCGTTCCCCTGCGGTTTCGCGCAACACATTCTCAATATGACTGCGCTCGTACGCCCGCACGGCGGCCTTTAAGTGCCGCCCGAGGGGGGCGGGGCTCTCCTCCCGCACCCGTTTGCCTTCCGGCAGATCGCTCGGCATGATCCATTCTCCGTTGCCTAAAATCATGGCGCGCTCCAGGATATTTTCCAACTCGCGCACATTCCCGCGCCAGGGGCTTGCCATTAAGATTTTCATGACCGCATTATCGACCCCTTTGTAGTGAGTTTTCAGGCTTATGTTGTGCCGTCGCACTAAGTGGTCGACTAACACGGGAATATCTTCGCGCCGCTCCCGCAGGGGCGGAATATGCACGCCAAGAACGTTAAGTCGGTAATACAAATCTTCGCGAAACCGTTCTTCCTCGACCTCGTGCTCCAGGTCGCGGTTGGTCGCCGCCACCACCCGCACGTCCACACGCGCAGGAGTATTAGCGCCCACGGGTAAGATTTCTTTGGCTTCTAAGACACGCAACAATTTTGGCTGCAAACTCAGGGGCAGCTCGCCAATTTCATCTAAAAACACCGTCCCGCCCCGGGCGCGCTGAAACAAGCCCTCTTGCGTGTTAAGGGCCCCGGTGAAGGCGCCTTTGATGTGTCCAAAGAGTTGACTCTCCAGCAGCGTCTCCGGAATAGCGCTACAGTTAATTGGCAGGAAAATCTTGTCTCGCCGCGGACTGCGCGCGTGGATGGCGCGCGCCACCAACTCTTTGCCTACACCGCTCTCCCCCGTAATCAAGACGGTAGCTTCAGCCGGGGCCACCTTGTCAATTAAGGTAGACACTCTTTGCAGCGCGGGGCTCTCCCCCACCAGTTCGTCGAGGGCAAAGCGTTGGTTCACCTCACGCCGGAGCATCTGAATTTCCCAGGCTTGGTGCTTATGCTCCAACAAGAGGGCGACTTTCCGCAAGAGATCTTCAAAGAGGATCGGCTTCAACAGGTAATCGTGCGCGCCTAGCCGTAAAGCAGTGACGGCTGTGTCCACCGAAGCGTAGGCCGTCATCATGGTGACGAACGTCTGGGGGGCCACCGCGCGCACATGGCGCAAGACCGCTAGGCCGTCGGCCTCGGGCATTTGAATATCGGTTAACACCAAGTCAAAGTCGATCCGGTCCAGCGCCGCAATTGCTTCCTGGCCGTCCGCGGCGGGATGGACTTGATAGCCTTCTTCGCCGAGCACCCGGCAAATATTTTTCCGTGACAAGGCGTCATCTTCTGCGACGAGAATCGTGCCGGCCATGGCTTAGTTCCCTCCCTCCGGCGCTGCTCCCTCCACGGCCATGGCAGGCAGCCGGAGGGTGAATGTGGCGCCTTGCCCGGCGGCGCTTGTATAGGTGATCGTCCCCTCGTGCGCCGCGACGATCTGTTGAACAATCGCGAGCCCTAACCCCGTCCCTTTCGCTTTCGTCGTTATAAACGGTTCAAAAATCTGGACGCCCTCCGGGATGCCGCTCCCGGTGTCGCTGATATCCACTTGCACCTGGGTGCCATCCAAGAAGCCGCGCACCCGCAGCGTGCCCCCCTGAGGCATGGCTTCCGCGGCGTTCTTGCACAGATTCAAGAACACTTGCGTGAGTTCATCGGCGTTGGCCGCCACCAGGGGGAGCGACTCTGTGAACATCTGCTCCACCTGAATTTGCCGCTCCGCATAGGCGGGCGCTTCGCGCCGCAACACTTCCGTCGCCACCGCGGGGGTGTCCGTGGGGCAGAGCTCCAGCCCCCGGGGGCGCGCCAGTGTGCGCAAGCCTTGCACCAGCGCTCGCAAGCGGGCCAGCTCGGGCCCCAAATCCTGCACGGCGGATAGCACCACCTCGTCGGCTGGATCCGGCTGTTTGGTCCGGGGTCGTTCGAGAATCTGCACCGTGGTGGCCATGCCATTGAGCGGGTTACCGATCTCATGCGCTAACTGCGCAGCCGTGGCGCCAATCGTCGCCAGCCGTTCACTCTCTCGCAGTTTTTGCGCCGTGCGTTTGTGCTCTGCTATCTCCGCCCGCAGCGTACGATTGGCGCTCGTCAATGCCTCTGTACGTTCTTGGACCCGCAGCTCTAACTCCTCGCGCGTCTTTTGTAATGCTGTTTCCACTCGTTTCTGGCGCCGGGCATACCGAATCGACCGCTCCAACACGTCCGCAGTGATCTGCGTCTTGACCAAATAATCCGCTGCCCCCGCCTGTAACGCCGCCTCATCTACATGTCGATTGCCCAGCCCCGTCAGCATAATGACCACCGCTTGGCCTTCCCGCTCTCGCACCTTCTGCAATACTTCTAGCCCCGTATGCTCTCCTAAGCGGTAATCTACTAAATACACCTCGTGCCGCTCGCACTCGATCGCCTCCACGGCGGCTTGATACGTCGGAGCCCAGTGCACTTCAAACGCCACCGTCTCGATCTCCGTAAGCCAATCGCGGATTAGAACCGCGTCGTCCTCATCATCGTCGACCAGCAACACCTGTACCGGCTTCTCATCCATTGGAGCCTCTTCCCCTTAGCGGCGGTAATTCGACCAACTCAAACCAATACTTGCGCAACATTTGAAGCAGCTCCACCAGCGCCCGAAAAGTCACAGGCTTGGTAATGAATGAGTTTACCCCTAGATCATACGACCGAAAAATATCTTCCTCCGCTCGCGAGGTGGTCAGGACAATAATCGGGATCTGCCGTAGGGTGGGGTCGGCCTTGATCTCTTGGAGTGCTTCACGCCCATCCTTGCGGGGCATATTGAGATCAAGCAGAATCACCCCTGGACGCGGAGCAGCCCCCGGGTCTGCGTAGCGCCCCTGCCGATGGAGATAATCAAGCAGTTGTTCTCCGTCTTCGACAAACCTCAAATCCGTGACCCACTGACTCTCGCCGAAGGCTTCCTCGAGCAGCATTTGATCCTCGAGATCGTCGTCGGCGATCAGAATGGTCAAGGGGCGGCGTCGGTTCGTCACGGTCGCCTCTCCTGTTCTAGTTGATGGAGAGGCAAGATGACTCGAAACGTCGTCTCCTGTCTCGGAACGCTGCACGTCATGATTTTGCGACATATCGCCCACCTCATCCTCGTTTCCTCATCCACGCTCCGCCCTGGCAGACGCCGAAAGGGCTCACAGATCCGATCCGGGTACTTTTCCTCAAAGCCAATGCCTTCATTGTCCGTCCAGATGTGACACTCATGCTGCTTGCGTCCTCGGCTCCACAGCGCATGCCATGAAAGCGGCGTGATGACAAGAAGGCTCATACCCGCGAATGATGGAAGCCTACTAAAAGTGTCTATCCGCGATGGTTGGCTTTCTCGCCGTTCTAATATCATGGGCCCTCTAGTGTCTACGCTTAGGAAGGAAGCTGACAGCCGGTAAAAAAGAGGTGTAGAGATTCCACGCCATGAGGATAGCGAGGCTAAAAATAACGCAGAACCTTCCATTCCCTATTGCGATCCAAAAGAACCAATACAAGCAATTTTGTTTCCATTCCTAAGGGACAGCAAATGAAGTACCACTGAGAGAGTTGCTGCAATTACAAAGTCGAGCCAGCAGCTGCATCGCTCCTAAGTGGACTTTCTTGCGCCTTTCCACCTTATAAATAGCCCTAAGCTCTTTCCCCAAGTGTCTCAGTTTTTGCACGACCATAATACAGTATTGTCCCAAAAATGACACAACATTTCTCAGAACGCGAAACAATACGCGCTCTTTCAAGATATTGGTGTGTTACACCCTTTTGGCATTCCCTTTGCGTCTGGCTGTAACAACAAAAGAAAGAGTAGCGAGACGACCATAAAAGCACCGGGAGTAATAAATGTCAGTGGGAGGTCAATTCTTCCAGTGCAGCTTCTCTTCGCCGTCAAATTTATACTAAAGTGAGGTGTTTCCTATGGTATCGCAAATCATCAATGGAAGAAGGTCTCTCCTCCTGTACTCCGGGATGCTATTTGTCTTAAGCAGCCCAGGCTGCTTAGCAACGAGAGGCTGGGTCACCGACCAACTTGCTCCTTTGGACGGGCGTTTATCGCAGGAAGAGACAGGTCTCGGCCAGGAGGAAGCAAGATGTGGGAACGACGGGGCGAGATCAGACACTGCTCTGGATCGCCTCGACCATATGCGACTCGAGAGAAAGCTAACCCTCAATCTCAAAGAAGGAACCAATTTCGCCCGGAATTCTGCGGCGCTGACAGCGGACACCAGAAGGCAGATCGATGGTTTCCTGAGTGATTTGGGTCCAGCGGATGACAAAGTCTTTCTCGTGACTGGCCATACGGATAGCATGGGACCCGGGGGCTACAACTATGAGCTGGGACAAGAGAGAGCAGGAAGCGTAGCGCAGTACCTGATCACACAGAAAGGAGTTGATCCTTTACATGTAACCACGATGTCGTATGGCGAGAACGCGCCTGTTGCTGATAACGCCACGCGGACGGGAAGAAACAAGAACAGACGCGTTGAGATTTTGGTCTATAAGGAGGCCATCACTTCTTCTATTGCCCCGCAAGATAAAGTGGCTGCTCGCTGAATCACCCATCCTGGCTGAAGAAAGGCAGCGTGTGCACAGTCAATCTTGTCCACACGCTCCTCTGTCATACGATGAGAAAAAATAATCTTCGCCCGTGGGAGAACAGGACCGAAAGGGAATTAATCAAACAATGAGTATATCCGCAAAAGATTTTCGTTTACCTGTAGCCTGGAGGCTAGGCTGTATTTTCCTTTTGCTCTGGAGCCTCAATAGTTGGGCTGCTGAGTCTCCGTTAGAGGTCGTTCGCCAGACGACGAATCAAGCAGTCGCCGTACTGCACAATCCTTCCCTGAAAGATCAGGTGCAAGAACGTCGAGAAGAGTTCTGGCAAACCGTTTTGCCGAGGATCGATGTACAAGACATATCGAAGCGTTGTCTCGGCCCGCAGTGGAATAATCTTACTGAAGATCAAAGACAACAGTTTGTGCAGCTTTTCGTCGAGCTAGTGAAACGCTCGTACGAAGACACGTTAGAGCACCAAACAAAGGGTGCGCAATTTTCCTTTGATCAAGAACGCATCGAAGGAGATACTGCCGAAGTGGACACCCACGTTCTTGCCCCTAATCAAAATGAGCCTTTTACCGTCAACTATCAGCTACACCAGCTCGGAGGGAAGTGGCAGATTTATGATATCGTAGCGGAGAACGTCAGCCTGGTTCGTAATTACCACAACCAATTTGATCGTATTCTCAGAGAGTCTTCCTACGATGGGCTTGTGCAGGCGCTCAAGAAGAAGATTCAGAATCCCGATGCGTAATCCGCTTCATGCTCCACACATAACCTGGTCGTCCTTCAACGACGAGAAGGACGATGACTATACTTTGTACTCATTCGTCGCGTTATAGGGAGCAACGTCAATGACAGTACAACATAGAGTTCGGCTCGGTCTAAGTGCACTAATACTCATGGTAGTTTTCAGTGCATGCTCGCAACCTCTGTCTACTCGGGAGAAAGGCGCTCTGGTGGGAGGCGGCATAGGGGCGGCTAGCGGCGCCATCATTGGTGCGGCAGTTGGCGCGCCAGGCCCTGGCGCCGCGATTGGAGGGGCCATGGGCGCTTTGAGCGGCGGTTTGATTGGAGATCAACTCCAGGGTCTTGAACACAGAGCGGCTTGGCAACAACGTCAACTCAATCGACATGCGAGAGAACTGCGGCGGCAGCGTCGAGAGATTGCGAGCCTCAAGCGCAAAAGAAGTCAGGACGAAGAGTATTAGGAATAGTTCGCCGTCCTGCTTCTTCTTTGTAAAGTATACGATATCAATGAGTTAGAGCGGGAAGCGCTAAAAGGGATAGACCGCCGGCCTGATCTCAGAAAATGACGCGAATCAGGCCGCCGACTGCGCGAAAAGGAAGAGCAATAACTTCGCCCGCAGCGTTTACAGTCCCACTCAAGAGCCCGCTGTGAGAGCCTTCGTCAGAGTCCGTCGTGACGGTGGTCTCTCTTTCTGTCACCGTCGGCTCTCCTGGCCTATAGGTGTCTGTTTCTGTTCTGACCGTTCTTGTAGTGCTCGAACATCCAGCGCTAAGGGTGGCGCACAGCGAAAGAGTCAAAAATATATGCAAACTTCTATGCATGATTTCCTCTCGTCTCCATTTCTCTCTGTGATTAAACGGTGAGGCCAAGACAAGGTTTATTGAGAGGACTGATCATAATGAAGGGCCGCCTACGAAGCGCCGCAGCAGCCCTAGTACAATAAGAATCAGCCCTTCTTACGATAAGCGCAGCCAGAAGCGTTGTCAGAACATACAGAACAAGCCTCCGTTGTTCTCAGATGTAAATGTTACGAGGGATGAGCCGTATACGCCCGACAGATTGCTGTTAGTCGTATCGGCCTTCTCGTCTATCTTTCCGATCGCCAATAATTGCTCCGCCAACGGCTCCGGCGCCGCCGCCGATGAGCGCCCCCGTGCCAGGGGCCCCGGCGAGACCGCCGATCAGAGCCCCGCCTGCTGCTCCAGCGCCGCCGCCGATCAAGGCGCCTTTCTCTCGATGACTAAGAGGTTCCGAGCAAGCTCCTAGTGTAAGCGACATCAAACACGCCGCGAGACCCATAGACATTGTCTTCTTTGTGGTCATAAAGTACCTTCTGAAAATCCTAGACGTTCAACAATCAAGCTTCATAAAATGCAACTGCTATGCCAGGGGGGAAAGCAAAAAAGATCTTCCCCCAAGCACGTCGAGTGAGGCTTCTGGGCGGGCTGTTGTCCTAAAAGTGGGACTCGCTGGGAACCTTTTTGTTACAAGAATGAAACACAGGGTTCCGGCCAGAACCGCCCGGAAAGCACCTATAAAACTGACCCAATAGGTGCACGGTACAAGTAGATCTTAAAAAGATCCTGTTGCGAACTGCCAAGTTCCCTATTTGCGATGAGGGATTTATACCTGCGTATTTGGCGCCGCTCTTGCGCAACAAGAAGAGACAAATAGACCGAATTGGAAGGATATAACATGTATACAAAAAAGATACTGGCAATCATACCCGCTCTCTGTTTCGCCTTGACTTGCGCTCCTCTTAAACAAGCGAAGGCCCAAAGCGTTGATGAAGAAACCAACGTCGAAAAAGACAAGACGCGGCGGACGGAAGAAGCGCCAACTAAGACGGCGGCGGTTGAGTCCAAGGCGCAACTCGCCGCGAGGGCCGCAAAAATTTTAGACGAAATTATGGAGACTCCGGATCAAAATATTCCGTTTGACTTATTAAACCGCGCCGAATGCGTAGCGGTATTGCCCGCAACTCTGAAAGCCGGTTTCATCGTAGGCGCAAACTATGGCTATGGGCTGGTGAGTTGTCGGCAGAAAGAGTCCGGTCACTGGGGCGCTCCCGCTTTTTTTACTCTCGCCGGAGGAAGCCTGGGGTTCCAAATTGGAGCCAAGGCGACAGATCTGGTTCTGCTAATCATGAATGACAAGGGACTGAATGGGCTGCTGAATGGCGAAGTAACCTTGGGGGCGGATCTCGGCGTCGCAGCCGGGCCTGTCGGGCGCTCCGCCAGCGCTTCCACGGATGTGTCCATGCAAGCCTCTATCTTGAGTTATTCGCGCAGTGAAGGACTCTTCGCCGGCGTGGATATTGGCGGTTCTGTCTTGCGCTATGACACGCAGGCCACCAAAGAACTCTATAGTCAGGAGTGGACAGCCAAGACAGTGCTCATGGGTGATAAGGAGATTCCTTTAGTGCTCGCTGGCTTTCCGCGAACTCTAGGAAAATACGCCCCGCAGCGCATTGCGAAGAAAGGAGCATAATATCTATACGTGCTATTGGCCGGCGGTCGCTTCAACTTGACTCTCTTCGTCCGCCCGCGCGGCCATTTGGAGGGACCAGCGTACTTCTTCTTCTTTGAAAAAGAGGGCTCCCTTTTTCTTAGCGGGCAATAACTTGATCACTTCTTGATATTGGGCGCCGGCGACAGTTGCTGTTTGCAAGAGAATCTGACGACTCTTGGGCGGCAGATCAGGATAAATCGTGGCAAGAATGTACTGATGCTCAAGGAGGGCGGTCGCAGCACTTTCGGCTAGCGTCTCTTGCTGAGCCTGTTCGTTTTGGGAGTCGAGCAATTCTTTGACGCGCTTGAGATAAGTTTGATACCGGTCCGCAGCAGTCTGTGCAGCTTGCTGCTGTTCAATTTTGACCATCGCTTCAAGTTCCGCCAATTTTTTCTTTGCAAAGGAGAGATAGAGTTGCAGCTTTGTGGCCGGATCACGCGTCACTAACAGTTTTCCTTCCTCTTCGATGGCGTCCAGTGTGTACCAGGCGCTGTCTGGAGTACGTCCAGGGTCCGGCAGCCATTCGATATTGCCAAAGGCGCTCATAAAACCATGCCCGGCGAAAGCTGGAAGAGCTGTAAGCAAAGAAAGCCACAGTATTATGATGCTAGAAAAACAATCCGCTTGCGCGCTGCTGCGTTGCCGAGAAAGAGTCATGCTGGCGCATCTCCAGTATGGAGCGGCAACACCGAATGGACGGTGGTGTCCATGCCTTCTTCATATTCCACTACTTTCACCATGAAGTCTGCGACCAGAGGTTGCCCGCCTGGCGCACTTTCAAAATACACTTTGTAGACACCTGGCGCTGGAAAAAGATGATGAACAGGAAGGTCCGGACCGAAGAAGACCTGCTTGACGGGGCCGCGCATCAACTGGACCATCATTTGCGCCATGTGATCAGGGTTGCTGGAGTGGTCCTTCATGGCCGCCATCATAGCCGCCATTGCCGGCGTATAGGTATGCTGGTGGCCGAAGTGTTCGCCATCCAGACGCCACGACGCCATATGCACTTCCGTGCCGAGATAGAGCTTGAGGTTAGAGACGGGAACGCCGTCTTTCTGGAAGTGACAAACCAGTTCTGTTTCAAACCCAGCGACTGGCGGATCAGGCGAAGTGGTGAGCGAAACTTGGTAGGAGCCGAACGACTTGTCTCGGCGAACATCCTCGATCACGGAAGTGGGAGCTGAGTTTCCTGTCACCGTAACTGTAAACTGTTTTACCCAGCTATGGTCTTTATGGGTAAATTCGGAAGCGATGAGATATTCGCCAGGCTGAGAAAAGACGTAGGGAAAATGCAACGTGGCGGCATCGAGATTTTGCGGTGTTAATGGGAAAAAGTCTTCGTGGTGAGTGTGGGCAAAGGTGCGAAAGTCTTTACTGACTATAAAGGTGTGCAGCACGCGTTCGTGAAGAATTTGCAGGTCACGCACAGGTTGTTTGGCGGCTGAATCCAGGATGCGATAAGTGAACATGGTTTCTTGTTGAGCACGAAGCGGTAGGGGAGCGAGCGTCAACTCTAAACGGTAAGGGCCGGGAGGGCGACCAACAAGGACAGCATCTTGTGATTGGCGCTCACAGCTAAATAAGCCGATACAGATAAGAGAGACAGCGAGCCACACCGCGACAGTTTGTTGGTCCATGCCGAAAGCATGGTACAATAAACAAAAATGCAGAACAGCCTCCGTTCGCCGGTCGTAGGCTGTTATCGCAACAGTGAAAAACGATCGGCTTGAAGTTGTCCCGTAAAATGTTTTAATAAGTTCTTGTTTCTAT
>CAZUFQ010000074.1:0-13533 GCA_964618735.1 uncultured Enterobacteriaceae bacterium | reverse complement strand
AGTTCAACGCGATAGCCTGCCTGACGTAATCGGCGGGCGACAGCAAAAGCGGTACTCTCTGCGGCCGCGCCGAGCGGAGCGATAAAGACCGCTGGCGGCGTACTGAAGTCTCGGTTCTGTGCTTGGACCAACATCGCGAGTCGCTCAACTCCAAGGGCAAATCCGATGCCCGGGATCGCGGGACCGCCCAGTTGTTCGACGAGTCCATCATAGCGGCCCCCCCCACAGACGGCGTTCTGCGAGCCGAGTCCCTGCGCCAACACCTCAAATGACGTGCGGCAGTAGTAATCGAGACCACGTACGAGACGCGGATTCACCCGAATCGGAACACGCTCTTGTTGCAGAAGCTGCTGGACGCGGGAAAAATGGCTCTTACAAGGACCGCACAAAAAGTCGATAAGGACAGGCGCTTCCGCCATGGCCTGACTACCGCCATCCTTTTTACAGTCAAGTAAGCGGAGCGGATTCCGATGAATCCGAGCATGGCAATCTTCGCACAGCTCTGAGAGTTTGCTTTCGCCAAATGCACGGAGAGCTTCACGATAGCGCGGACGACACACTGCACAGCCCAAGGAGTTGATATCTATGACAACGTCAAGCTGTAACGCCGTGAAAAAATCATGCAACATCAGGAGTAGCTCAGCGTCAATCAAAGGATCGTCTCGTCCTAGAATTTCTGCGCCGATCTGATGAAACTGACGGTAACGTCCCTTTTGGGGTCGTTCTCTCCTGAACATGGGGCCTATATAGAACAGCTTTGATACCGGTTCTTTCTGCGATAACGAATGTTCAATGTAAGCGCGTAGAACCGAAGCTGTGCCTTCCGGACGTAAAGTTAACGACGGCGAATAACAGTCTGTAAACGTGGACATCTCTTTTTCGACGATATCGGTGGTTTCACCGATTGCTCGAGCAAAGAGGTCCGTTTTTTCCAGAATCGGGGGAATAATTTCAGAAAATCCATACGCCGAGAAAGAGGCGCGCGCCTGATCAATCAGCGCTTGCCATAAAACGCTTTCTTCCGGCAGGATATCGCGAAACCCTCTAATAGCAGCAATCTTCATATGTTCCTCAAGGAACTGGGATTGTGCCAGAGGGGCGCATGGCAATCAATGTCGAATGCTGAAAAATATAGGAGGGAGCTTACTTCTCAGGTTTCGAGGCTTCTCCATTCGGCTCCATCGTTGCGGAAGTGCGGTCAATTTCTCGCTCCCATTGGCGAGTGGAAAGCTGAGTTTGGATACGCGCAAGCAAATCACGATTGTTGACTGGTTTGACAACGAACTCGCTCACTCCGAGCGCCATACCAGCCGCCCGAGTAGACATGTCGTCTTTCGCAGTGAGAAGAATAACTGGGGGAGCAGTCTCGATTTCTTTGAGCGCGGCGCAAACTTCGAGCCCATTCATGCCAGGCATCATGACGTCCAAGACAATGACATCGACAACCTTCTGGCGGACGATCTCAAGGCATTCAGAGCCGCTATACGCGTACAATGCCTGAAGGCCGTAACGAGAAAGCAGGCGAGTAAGGATCTCGACCATGTCTTTGTTATCGTCTACCACCAATACAGTTGCAGACGAAGGAGAAGAGGGCTGTGCTCTTTCGGGAGACATAAAAACTATCTCCTTATTGTATGTCCTTCCTGAAGATTCTCTCAAGATGCTATGCGAAGGAGTGTCTAAACTTCTAAACTAATGTGTTATCAGTTTTTCGTCCGACAAGGAATATCCATTCTCTATATCCACGTCGTCAGAAAGCATTTTCTTTTTTCTCAATTTTGCGACTAACGTGGTTCGTTTCAGGCCAAGCATTTGGGCTGCGGCGCTCTTATTACCATTCGCACGTCGCATGGCTTCATCGATTAACCGAGACTCGAACTGGTCCATTACCTGCCGTAAGTCAACATCGCTACCGATAAGTTGGTTCTGAGGAAGTCGTTTTTCAGAAATGAACGAACGTACATACGAGGGTAAATCATCCGGTTGCAGGACATTGGTCTCGTTCAGGACAACGAGCCGCTCTAAAAGATTTTCTAGCTCCCGCACATTGCCCGGCCAATCATATTCCCACAGGTACACGAG
Source organism: uncultured Enterobacteriaceae bacterium (assembly GCA_964618735.1). Taxonomy (GTDB): domain Bacteria; phylum Desulfobacterota; class Binatia; order Bin18; family Bin18; genus SYOC01. The sequence goes on along the minus strand of CAZUFQ010000074.1, from coordinate 11,451 downwards.
CGTCTCTTCCGCAATTTGCACTTCGCGGTTGTATTTGCGATTGTTCTTTTCCAGAAAATTTCGGACCAGGAGCGGGATGTCAGAGCGACGAGCACGTAACGGCGGCAGGTGGATGGGAATCACCTGGAGTCGATAAAAGAGATCTTCACGAAAAGTAGATTTCTCGACTTCGCGTTGCAAATCTCTATTTGTCGAGGCAATGATGCGAATATTGATAGATACAGATTGATCAGACCCGACGGGTCTGACTTCACGATTCTGCAAGACGCGCAAGAGCTTCGCCTGAAGAGGAAGCGGCATTTCTCCTACTTCATCGAGAAGAATTGTTCCTCCATCAGCCAACTGAAACATGCCGACGCGTGAGGAAAGCGCACCCGTAAACGCTCCCCGTACATGCCCAAACAGCTCGCTTTCCAGCAATTCTTCCGGTAGCGCTGCACAATTCACAGGAACAAATGGGTGAGCTGCGCGCGGACTGAGGTTATGAAGCGCGCGCGCGACCAACTCTTTTCCCGTGCCGCTTTCTCCAGTGAGTAAAATCGTAGCATCGGTTGCCGCAACGCGGCGCGCCATCGCTTCGATTTTTTGCATAAGCGGATGTTCGCCTATTAATAATGGGAAAGAAGGAGAGAATGGCATAATACTTCGTCCGCCTCATTCCAAGCTAACAATCATCATAACACGTTGTTGTCGTACGAAGCGATCTTGAACGGAGACGATTGCCGTTGAAAGCTCTATACTTCGGTTTTTCTTATGAATACCGAGCAAAAGCTAATATTTTTCTTCATACTTTGTTGATTATAGAGAATGCCCAGGGACATCTTATAACAGCTAACCGTCAATAATCAAATGCTCTTTTTTCGAGGACAGCGACACTACTACCAAAAAATGCCGTCGATCACAAAGGACAAAGGCATTAAACGATTTAAATAATTTCCCAAGAGCGAATTGAGGTGGCAATTTTTTGCCGCTGCGGAAATCTTCTGAAAAATCCGCTTTCTAGGCAAGCTTTCCCTGTCCCGTGCGACAGAATGTCAGAGAAGAAAAAGAGAGAGCGTTAATTTTTTGCCGCTCGAAGAGCAGTATCGGAAGATCATCGGAAAACTTAAAAATTTAATAAAAGCTAATCGTTCCATATTAAATCTAAAGTAAAATCTCACTGGCGCCACGTTTGCTGTCTATAGCGCCGAACAAACCACCCTCAATCGGTTGCTGTTGCGGGTAGGCATGAGATTCACGGAGGAGCGTTAATGGAACAACAAACAACAGTGCAGCGTGTCGCAGATGGAGGGATGGATGTGGTGGAAACATGGGGTCCTATGCTGGGAAAGAGTGCGAAGATGCAACAAGTGTTCGACCTCGCTAGTAGATTAGCTGATAGTAATGCGACAGTGCTGATTACCGGCGAAAGCGGTACTGGGAAAGAGTTAGTGGCAAGAACGATCCACAACTTAAGTCCATATGCAGCTGGTCCCTTCGTTCCTGTTAATTGTGGGGCGATCCCTGAGGAATTATTAGAAAGCGAACTCTTTGGGCACGTACGTGGGGCGTTTACTGGCGCTACTAACTCACGACAAGGACGCTTTCAGCTGGCTCATGGCGGCACGCTCTTTCTGGATGAGATCGGAGAAATGAGCCCTAAGCTGCAAGTCAAACTGCTGCGCGTCCTCCAAGAGCGCGAGTTTGAGCCAGTTGGCAGCGATAAGCCGGTACGTGTCGAGGTTCGTGTGATTGCCGCGACGAATCGGGACCTGCTTACCGACGTGAAGGAGCGGCGCTTTCGTGAAGATCTGTTCTACCGTCTCAATGTTTTACCCATTCACTTGCCGCCGTTGCGTGAACGCCTTGGCGACATCGCCTTATTGATTGACCACTTCCTACGGTTCCACAGCGCGAAGAAGGGTCCCGCTGGCGTGCGCATTGAAGCCGATGCGCTGAAGCGACTCGAACGATATCGGTGGCCGGGCAATGTGCGCGAACTAGAGAATTTGATCGAACGACTTGTGATTCTGAGTGACAGCGGCGTCATTCGGACAGGCGACTTGCCTGACTATATCTGCGATGTAGAATCTCTCGCAAACCAGGAACAGGCGTCGTTACGAGACTTGCGCTTGCCTCCCGAAGGCGTCGACTTAAATGGATTCATGCAGACGATTGAAGACCAGTTGATTCTGCAGGCGCTCTCTCGCACCGGTGGAAATAAGACGCTCGCAGCGGAGCTTTTGCGGCTGAATCGTACGACATTAATCGAGCGCATGCGGAAAAAGGGTCTCGTTTCTCAATTTCATCCTGTTGCTGCTCCCACAACTTGGGCGTCTGTCGGGAAAGTGACACCTCGTGAATATTCTTTGACGGCTTAGGGGCGTGTCACGGAAAAATATGCCGATTTTTCGGGGAAATTTTTGCCGAGTACAGGAAAATTATACTGGTATGGTCCTTGCGGAAACAGCAAGGAGGTCACATCGTGGTTGAATATCAACTAGGAACGTCGCTCGCTTCCTTGCAGCTGGAACAAGCCGCGTTCTCGCTGCAGTCGTATGCGCCGCCTGAGAGAGAGGTGGAATCGCTCTCTCGCCTCATTGCCTGGTTTCAGCACAGTAGTTCGCAGTTGATGCAAGAATACCGTCGTTTGGAGACCCGTGTAGCCGATCTTGACGGTGAACTTGCAGAAAAGAACGGTGAACTGAAAGCGAGGTTACGCGAACGTGAAGAGGCGCGCGCCCATTTGCTTTCAGTATTAGAGAGTCTCAAGGCTGGCGTGCTTGTTCTTGACTACGACTTACATCCCACGCTCACGAACCGGCGACTACGAGAACTGGTTGGTGAAGTTGACGAAGAGCGAGTGACGCAACTGCTGGGGGAACGACTCGTCGAATCCCTCAAACGTGGTGAACATGACTTTTTACCCTTGGAAAGCGAGCGTCTGCTCTGTGGCCCGAGCGGTTCGTCAACTCCTGTTCAACTGACAATTTCGGAGATTCTTATCTCTGAAGTAGACTCTGCTGGATATGCGGTCATCTTTCAGGATATGACTCGTGTGAAGCGTCTCGAAGCAGAAGCCGCTCGCACGCGTCGCTTGGCGTCGCTTGGCGAAATGGCGGCAAGCGTCGCTCATGAGGTGCGTAGCCCGCTCGGAGGGATTGAACTCTATGCTTCTTTGTTAAAAGAGCGCACAGATGGTGACACGAAGCGGCTTGCTGGGCAAATTTTGGACGCTGTCCATCGCTTGAAATTGACGATTTCGCATCTTTTTTCTTTTGCTGCTGAGCCACATATCAATGGCAAGCAACTACCGGTCTCCACATTGTTGCACGACGTGATAGAGGGGCTTGCCCCTGCGTTGCGTGATGGGAAATGGAAAGTGGAAACGGTGCTCGAACCTGGACTCCCGCCGCTCTGGGGAGACCATGGCTTGCTCACTCAAGTATTTCTCAATCTCGTGACGAATGCGTTCGATGCGATGCCCGAAGGCGGGAAGGTGCAGATCACCGCTTGCCGTTCTCCCTTTTCTTCCATGAATGGAAAGATTCATCGAGAAGTGCAAATCAGCGTACGGGACGAAGGGATGGGCATCCCTCTTGAGAATCGAGAGAAAATTTTTGATCCCTTTTTCACGACCAAGACGAAAGGGACTGGTCTCGGCTTGGCGCTGACTCACAAAATTATTGGCGCGCATCACGGTTCTATTGAAGTGACCTCGGCACAAGAGCGTGGAGCCTATTTCTCAGTGTTTCTGCCAGTGGCGGATCCGATGGCGACGAAGTAACTTATAGAAATAGAATAAACAGTATGACGAAACGTATTCTCATAGTTGACGATGACCCCACCATGCGGGAAGCCCTGCACGAATCTTTATCGAGCGCTGGATATGAGACGGCTCAGTGCACCGACGGGGAATCCGCCGAGCGCTTCCTCCAAACCGGAGGGGTAGATCTAGTCATCACTGATATCCGTATGCCTGGGATCGATGGCTTGGAGTTGCTCAGACGCACCAAAGCCCAAGCGCACGCCCCCGCCTTTATTGTCATTAGTGGGCACGCCACCGTTCCCGAAGCCGTTGAAGCGATGAAATGCGGGGCCTACGATCTCTTAGTAAAACCGTTCTCCTATCGAGAGCTGACAAGTTTAGTAGAAGCCGCGCTCGTGCGTGCCCCCCTTTCTCCTGCCGATGGAGATGACGAGGTAGTGAAGACGGGCAATCTGGTGACAGGGCACCCCCGGATGCTCTCGCTTCTCAAGTTTGCGTCCGAGGTGGCGAAATCGCAAGCGTCAGTACTCATCCAGGGAGAAAGCGGCACTGGCAAAGAACTCCTCGCCCGGTTTCTGCACGAACGGAGTCGACGTCATTCCGGCGCTTTCGTTGCGGTCAACTGCGCCGCCCTTCCTGAGGGACTTCTGGAGTCCGAACTCTTTGGGTATGAGCGAGGCGCTTTTACCGGCGCGCTCGTGAGTAAGCCTGGGAAATTTGAGCTTGCTCACGGCGGGACGATCCTGCTCGACGAAGTCAGTGAGATGCCGCTCGCCTTACAAGCAAAGCTGTTACGTGCAGTGCAAGAACGAGAGGTGGATCGTGTGGGTGGACGCAAGCCCGTGCGCATCGACATCCGCGTCATTGCCACGACCAACCGCGACCTGCGTCAAATGATTAGCGCTGGCAATTTCCGCGAAGATTTATTTTATCGACTGAATGTCATTCCGCTGCGCTTGCCGCCCTTACGGGAAAGAATTGAAGATATTGAACTGATTGCGCGCGCCTTTCTCAACCGAGCCGGGTATCGGAAAGTAACGGTAGCTCCCGCCTCTGTGCAGGTCTTGCAGTCCTATCCATGGCCGGGGAATGTCCGCGAATTATGCAATGTGTTGGAACGTGCGGCGATTATGGCTGGAGGGGAAACGATCTGGCCCGAACATGTCGTGCTTGAGGAAGAACCGCTCAGCAAGCCTGTGAGCCGGCCAGCGACGGAAAGCAATGTCTTCCCTGTCATTGAGAAAGCGCAGAACGACCTCGCATCCGATCCTGTCTTACGTGAGACCGCCATGAATGCCGAAAATGGCGAATATATTCGCGCAGGGGTCTCCATGCAAGAAATGGAAGAACGTCTCATTCAGAAAACTCTTAGTGAAGTGCGGGATAATCGCACCCAAGCTGCAAAACTGTTGGGCATCAGCGTGCGCACCCTGAGAAACAAGTTGAAGCAATATCAAAAGGGAGAGGCAAGTCTCTAACCGACGCGCTCCAGCGATGTAGACGACAAAGGGACGGGAGTATGGCGGGTTTCAAGCTGTTTGGCCCTACACAAACATTGTTGACAACTTCGATGCAACTGCGCGCGGCGCGGCATGAAGTGTTAGCGGCGAATATCGCGAATGCCGATACCCCGAATTATCATCCGCGCGATCTGAAGTTCGCCGGAGTGCTGGAAGCCTTAACCCGTGCTGCGGAGCCAGAGTCGGGTATGCAAAACGGACGCCTTCTCCTGGCGAGCACCAACTCTTGGCACCTGCGACCCGGTATGCAAAACGCCTTAGTGACTGAGGAAGATGAGGGTGAGGGAAAGCTAGACCAAAATCGGGTGGATCTTGACCGAGAAATGACCCGATTCTCGGAAAATGAATTACTGCATGAAACTAGCGTAACGTTGTTGTCCCGTCTGTTAGGTGGTCTACGTTACGCGATCAGTGAAGGCAAAGGATAACTCATGAACATCTTCCGGATTTTTGACGTGACAGGCTCCGGCATGAGCGCCCAGCGCACTCGTATGAGCGTAGTGGCGGGGAACTTGGCGAACGCTGAAACGACCCGCACCCCCGAAGGCGGGCCTTACAAGCGGCGCAACGTATTTTTCCGCGCGCTTCCCTTGCAAGAAGATTTTCCGACGATGCTTCAAGCCCGCCAGTCCATGCCCTTGCAACTCCGCCGCCAAGAGCCTCAGAGCCAGATTCACGCTGTCGAGGTGTCGGGCGTCCAGGCGAGCAACCGGGCCCCTCGCAAGGTCTATGACCCGCAGCATCCTGACGCAAACGCGGAAGGATACGTTTCCTATCCTGAAATCAACTCCATGGAAGAGATGACCGATCTGCTCTCGGCGACGAGATCGTATGAGGCGAATCTCACGGCCTTCAACTCGACGAAAGCGTTAGTGCGGAAATTGTTGGAGATGGGCCGAATCTAATCTAGGGTAGTCAGCCGCCAACGAGCGAAATCCTGTTGACAAAAGCGCTTCAGCTTGCCGACTGAATGTAAGGGACAGTGTCATGAAAGAGATTGCTTTAACGTATGCCCCGCCTGTAGCTCCGACGCGTTCACCTGCTGTGAACTCTGTGCAGCCGCCGCAGGGAAGCAACTTCCAAACGCATCTCAAACAAGCCTTGGGCGAAGTCAACGAGTTGACGCAACAAGCCGACCATGCGATTCGTCAACTCGTCGGTGAGGGCAAAGGCGACCTCCAGGAAACCATCGTTGCGATGGAAAAAGCGGATGTCTCTTTTCGATTGATGATGCAAATTCGCAATAAGATTTTAGAGGCGTATCAAGAGATTGTCCGGATGCAGGTGTGACTCCTGTGACCCGCTGGCGTGTCACAAGGCGATTCGGTTGGGCGGATGAGCATGCGGGGACGGCTCTCAAGTGAGTGCGTCCCCGTTTTGTATCTCCTTCCGGCGGCCTTGGGACTTGGTATGACCTCTTACGCAACGAATCGTCCAAAGTTTTAATTTCAAGGTGAGTATCGGTGCTTGAACGACTGCAGCAGGGGGTTCAATGGGGGCGAGAAAGGCTCAGGCAATTTCTCGCGTCCCTTTCTCCTCAGCAGAAAACCTTCCTTACACGTGGACTGCCAATGCTCCTCGTGGCTGTAGGAGTTGGCGTCTACCTGCTCAATCGCACCTATTACCGACCATTATTTACGAATCTTTCTCCACAAGATGCTGCTGCGGTAGTGAGGGAACTCGAGGCGCAAAAAATCACTTATCAACTTAGTAAAGAAGGATCGGTGATCGAGGTTCCGGAAGAGATGGTGTACCGCACCCGTCTTGATCTGGCCGGTAAGGGGGTGCCGCAAGGCGGAGGAGTTGGGCTTGAATTCTTCGACCACGCGCAATTCGGTATGAGCGAGTTTACCCAACGGGTAAACTATGCGCGAGCGCTGCAAGGAGAATTGGCGCGCACAATCAGTGCTTTGGCGGCCGTGCAATCGTGTCGGGTGCACCTCGCTCTTCCTGAGCATGCTAACTTTCGCGTGGCTGACGAAAAACCCTCCGCTTCCGTCGTCGTAGAATTGCGTCCGGGGTTTCGGCTGACCACTGAGCAAGTACGGGGCATTATTAACTTGGTGACCACATCAGTGGCGGGACTAACGCCTGATCGCGTCACCGTGGTCGATTCTTCTGGAAAGCCGCTACAATCGGTGGAACAAAAAGAAGAGAAAAGCGTGACCGAGTTGCTCCACCAACTGACGAGCGACCGTGAACATGAGATTGAGCAGCGCATCGAATCCATGCTGGAGCCGGTGTTGGGGGCCGGGCGCGCAGTGGCGCGAGTCGCTGTAGAGTTGGAGTCGCGGGAAACGCAACGGACGCGGGAAGAGTACGACCCCGCTGGAGTAGAGCGGAGTAAGCAGATTGAAGCTGAAGAATCGACGGGCCCCAGCGGTGGCGTGCCGGGGGTGCAATCTAATGTGACCGGCGGCGACGCTGGAAAAACGCCGGCGGAAACGCCAGTCAAGAAAAGTAGTCAAGTTTACAACTACGAAATTGGTAAAACGACGAGCCAAACGGTCGAGCCGCGTGGGCAGGTGCGACGTCTGACGGTGGGCGTGCTCATTGACGGCCGCTATGAAGGGGAACGCTATATTCCTCGATCCGCGGAAGAAATCGACGCCGTGCGGTCCGTCGTGACGATGGCGGCCGGGGTGTTGATCGATCGTGGTGATAAAGTAGAAGTTGTCAATATTCCCTTTAAGACGCGGCCGACTGAGTTAGAGAAAGTCAACGTCCAGTTTGATCTGAAGGAGTGGCTACGAACTCCGCAAGGGATGGCCGCAAGCGGCGGCGTCATTGTCTTCCTCCTTCTTCTTTCGATGCTGCTAGGAAGACGCCGTCGTACGCGAGCCGTGCAAATTGCGGAAGAACAGCCGGCGCTGATGCAACGCGCTGAACAGGGGAACGCGACGCAACTTGACGAGACCAGAGAACAGGCTGAATTGTCGCAGCAGCGCGCGCAAGAAGGACAGCTAGCACAGCTCGACGCGCACAGAGAAGCGCCGCGACTAGAAGTAGGAGCACCGGTGACGCCAGTAGAAAGAATCAAAGTAGCTGCTGACCCACGTCGCGAGGAGTTGATGAGGCTTGCCCACGCCCATAAGGATCTGGTGGTGCAGATTATTCGTGACTGGCTGAAAGAAGAAAAGCAGCGACTGAAAGCGGAAATGAATGCAAGACATCCTGAGGTGTCGTAACTCACACAGAGTGCGCCCCACGATTGTTGCTATGCATACCAGAGTATTGATGAGGACCTGCCAATGAGCACTGATGTGACCGTTCTCAAAGGACCAGAAAAAGCTGCGGTGTTGCTTGCCTTAGTCGGCGAGGAAGTTGCCGCTGAATTGGTGGCGGAACTGGACGAAAAAGACTTGATCTTGTTGCGACAAGGCATGCATCGCATGCGACTGGTGGAGCAACCGCACATCGATCAGGTGTATGGAGAAGTCTCGCGACAAGCAGGACGCGCTGGGCTCGTCGTCGGCGATGACACGGAATATCTCAGTCGAGTGCTTGAAAAAGCACTGGGGCCAGAAAAAGCGGCTGAACTGATGAAACGCATTCTGGCCGGGGACGAGGACTCGAACGGTATTGAGGCGTTGCGGGAGATGGATGGGAAAATCCTGGCAAGTTTTCTGAGAGACGAGCATCCACAAACCGTGGCGTTTATTTTGGCGCACCTGTACCCCGGGCATGCCGGAGAGATTCTCTCCCTGTTAGCGGAAGATGTACAAAAAGAAGTCGCCTATCGTATTACGCAAATCGCTCGGACGCCGCCCGAAGTGATCGAGGAAGTGAGTTGGGTTCTCCGGAACGAAATTCGTCAGGTGCGGGGCAAAGATGTTGGTGGTGTGAAGCCTCTTTCTGAGATGCTCAACTTCGTCGACAAGGCGACCGAGGAGCGCGTGCTGACTGGACTCGATGATATCGACCAGGAGATGACGAACAGCGTCCGTGGCTTGATGTTCACGTTTGAGGATCTCTCGAAAATCGACGATAAGAGCATGCAGACCTTGATCCGTGAAGTGGAACGAGAAAAGTGGGTCCTGTCATTACGCACCGCTAGCCCGCAGATGAAGAAAAAAGTATTCAGCAACATGTCTGAGCGCGCCGGGGCTCTGTTGCGCGAAGAATTGGAAGGCATGGGGCCGGTGCGCTTACGAGACGTCGAGACCACACAACGCGAAGTGCTGGAGATTGCGCGCTCCCTAGAAGCGGAAGGGAAAATCTTCTTGGCGACCGGCAAGGGCAAGGAGGATATGCTTGTTTAGGAAAGTCTTGGTGCGTGGGGCATTCAGCGAGCAGGACGTACGACGCTACACCCATGTTGAGCTCGGCTGCCTTGACGCGCCTCCATCATCCGTGCAAGGCGAAGCGGGAGAGGCGTCCCAGAGCGCTGAGCATGCTGAGGGTCAAGGAGAGGAGGACTCGAGCGAGGAATCGCATGCCCCTTCTTTGTCAAAGCCGCCCGCTCCTTCTATCGAGGAGATCCTCCTCTTTGCCCAACAGCAGGCTGAAAGTGTACTCGAACTCGCCCGACAAGAAGCGGAACAGTTGCGTCAGACTGCCTACGCTGAGGGTTTGGCCCTGGGGCGTGAAGAGGGTCGGGAACAAGCTAAACAAGAACTCCTGCCCGCCTTGATTGCTTTCGCGCAAGCGGGGCAGAGTTTGATTGTGTTGGAAGATCAACTCATCGAACGCACGACTCCCAATTTAGTCCGTTTCGCTCTAGAGATCGCGGAAAAAGTGGTGGGAAAAGCGGTCGAAGAGGATCCGCACATCATCACTTCAGTGCTTGAACTTGCACGTGCTGAGCTGCCCCAAGCCCGCTCCGTTCGTCTCTACTTGCATCCGCTCGACCATCAAGTGCTTACCGAATGTCGTCCCGATTTGGTGCGGATTGGCGAAAAAGGCGGACGGACGGTTGAAGTTGTTCTTGACGAGGATCTGGAACGCGGCGGCTGTCGCGTCGAAACGGAAATGGGAGTCGTGGATGCCGCCATCCCGGTCCAATTCGAAGAACTCCGAAGACAAATACTTGAGTAGGAAATGAGGAGTAAGGGATGGGGCGTGAGGAATTCGTAAACAAAAGCAGCAGCAAAGAGTGTCAACGATGCAGACAAATATAGCCCAGTCCTCAATCCCTAGTCCCCAATCCCTAGCCCCCGACCCCCAACCCCCGACCCTTGATCACTTCGCTCCCTATCGGAACCGGCTTCAACTCCTCTCCCCTTTCCGTGTTTCGGGCACAGTGACTGACGTGGTCGGACTCTTGATAACGAGTCAGGGGCCCTGGTTGCCTGTTGGCGGCGTGTGCGAAGTGTATCCTCTCCATGGCGGCGCCTCTGCTTTGGCTGAAGTCGTCGGATTTCGAGGCGAGAAGACGCTGCTCATGCCTTTAGGCGAGCTGCGCGGAGTCGGTCCAGGGAGCCGTGTTGTCGCGCGTACGAAGAACGCCGCTTTCCCAGTAGGACCTGGTTTGTTAGGACGAGTGCTGGATGGGCTAGGCAACCCGCTCGACGGGAAAGGGAGGGTTGAAGCAGCCGATGCATATCCTTTGTACTCGCCGGTTTCAAATCCCCTGGAGCGAGAAGAAATTCAGGAACCCTTAGACCTCGGCATTCGGTCGCTCAACGGATTAATGACCTGTGGGAAAGGGCAACGCGTCGCCGTCATGGCCGGACCTGGGGTCGGAAAAAGCACCCTCCTCACGATGATGGCGCGCTACACGCGCGCTGACGTCAGAGTCATTGCGCTCATCGGGGAACGTGGCCGAGAAGTGCAGGAGTTCGTGGAAAAAGGTTTGCCGCCCGAAGAGCGAGATCGCATGGTTGTGGTGGCCGCCACGTCAGCGGACCCTCCGCCTGTCCGGGTGCGTGCGGCTTTCCTGGCTACGACTATTGCGGAATACTTTCGCGATTTGGGACAGGATGTGCTGTTGTTGATGGACTCTCTGAGTCGTTTCGCTATGGCCCAGCGTGAAGTGGGGTTGGCCGCCGGCGAGCCGCCGTCGACGCGAGGTTACACCCCTTCTGTCTTTGCCCAGTTGCCACGTTTGTTGGAGCGAGCTGGGACCTGGAAAGGGAAGGGCAGCATTACCGGATTGTACACGGTGCTGATGGAAGGGGACGACCCTCATGAACCTGTGACCGACGCTGTCCGCTCTATCACTGATGTGCACATTGAACTCTC
>CAZUFQ010000073.1:0-13615 GCA_964618735.1 uncultured Enterobacteriaceae bacterium | reverse complement strand
GTGCCTATGGCGTTCGAATTGGGGCGCACGGAAGTGCGCAGCTTCAGCGATGACGGGATCGCCGCTCTGCAGCATTATGCCTGGCCGGGCAACATACGTGAACTGAAAAACGTGGTCGAGCGCGCAGTGTATCGCGCCGAGTCGGCGTTAATTACCGGCATTGTCTTCGACCCGTTTCGATCTGGATTAGCAAAAGACCTGTCTACAGTAGAACCACCCCTACGCTCGCAACTGTCGGAAGTAGAGCCCTCCGTGGTTGTTGCTCCCAGAGACAAATCTTTTACGGAAACCATTCAAGCCTTAGAGAGCCGACTCCTGCGCCAAGCGCTCCAGGAAGCGAGATACAACCAACGGAAAGCGGCTCAACTCCTTGGGCTCACATATCATAAGTTTCGCGCACTCTATCGCAAATATCGGAAGGCAGTAGTTAGTAGTTTTCAATAGTGCAGTTTCAGTATACCTCTTGGAGAATACCGCTGTAGGGGTCCGATTCCTCGGACCCACCCAAGGGCTTGATCAATCAAGCCCCTACCCCTGCCTTGGCCGAATCGAGGAGCACCATATTCCCCAACCGGTTTCCTGCAGATGCACTAGTCACAACCTCCGCTTGCTGAACGAATCAACTCATGGAGGGCCATTAACTACGAAAGACTTGGACGGTCAAAACATTACGTAATGATCTCTTCTCTGAATACCATCAATGGAATCTCCCCGATTTCTATTATTTGTCCAATCGTGACAACATATATTGCATTACAACCCAATTCAGCATACACGCAAGCTCAACTTTTTTACATTTGCTAGTGGAGTTTATGCAGCAATTTGAACGGAAAATCGACGCACAAGGAAATCTCTACTTGGAAACCGACCTGCCTGGTCATACGCTCATGCGAGCGCCCCTGTTGAACAAAGGCACGGCCTTCACGCTCGACGAGCGGCGTGAATTCGGGCTTTTAGGGACCTTCCCGCCGCATGTCACCACGTTGGCGGAACAACTAGAACAAAGCTACGCCAGCTTCAAGAATTTTCACACGGATCTGGACAAGCATCTGTATTTACGTGTGCTGCAAGACCGCAACGAAGTGCTTTTTTATGCTTTGCTAGATAAGCACCTCGAAGAAATGTTGCCCATTATTTATACGCCAACCGTGGCGCAGGCAGTCGAGAAGTTTAGTCTTATCTTTCGCTATCCTCGTGGGCTCATTGTCAGTACCGACAATATCGCACACATCGACGCGCTGCTGGAAAATGCGCCGGTTCCAGAGGTGAAACTCATCGTGGCGACTGACGCCGAAGGGATTCTGGGAATTGGGGATCAAGGGGTCGGCGGCGTCGCCATCTGCATCGGTAAGCTTTCCTTGTACACAGCCGCCGCCGGCATTGATCCAGCCATGACCTTGCCCATTGGTCTCGATGTGGGGACGAACCGGCAGGACCTGCTGGATGATCCGCTCTATCTAGGCGTACGACACAAACGACTCAAAGGCAAAGCCTACGAGGACTTCATCGAGCGCTTTGCTCTAGGGGTCAAGCGGCATTTCCCTAACGTACTCCTGCAATGGGAAGATTTTAGCAAACAGAAAGCCTTCGACGTGCTGGAGCGTTATCATGATGCCGTGCCGTCGTTCAACGATGACATCCAAGGAACCGGCTCAGTCGTGTTGGCGGGGCTACTCAGCAGCATGCGAAAAATTCGCGGAAAACTCTCTGAGCAGGTCATCGTCATTCACGGCGCCGGAGCAGGCGGCGTCGGCGTGGCGCGACAAATCTGTCGCGGTTTCGCCTTAGAAGGCGTTTCTTATGCGGAGGCCCGAGAGCGGATCTTCATGTTGGACTCCAAAGGGTTGCTGCTGAAGAACCGCGCCGGACTCGAATCTTATAAACTTGAGTTTGCTCATGATCCGTCGCGCATCGCGGACTGGCAACTTAATGGCTCTATTCCTAACCTGCTAGAGACCGTGCAAAACGCTAAGGTGACGACCCTGCTTGGTCTGTCTGGTCAACGCGGAGCCTTCGCCGAGGACATCGTGCGCGCGGTAGCCGCCAATACGCCGCACCCAATCGTATTTGCGTTGTCAAATCCCACGGCCAACTGCGAGGCCATTCCCCAAGACATCTATCGTTGGACAAACGGGCAGGCAATTGTGGCGACTGGAAGTCCATTTCCCGAGGTTGAATATGGCGGCGCGAAACATCCAGTCGGGCAGGGAAACAATGCGTTTATTTTTCCTGGGCTTGGTCTAGGCGTACTCTTAAGTGGGGCGCAACATGTCACTGATAATATGCTCACAGCGGCGGCAGTTGCGTTGCACGAATACACTGATGCGGAACGGATTGCGCAGGGAGGCGTCTACCCGCGCGTCGACAAAATTCGCGAAGCCAGTAAAGCTGTGGCGGTAGCCGTCATCCGGCAAGCAATTACTGACGGTGTTGCACGAAATGAAGCGCCAGAAAAAGAGCTGGAAAAGTTCGTCGAACAAGGCATGTGGAAGCCTGAATATCTGCCCATTCGTCGGAAACAGCGATAAGATTTTGATTACGCGAGGTGAGGGTGCGTCGCCCTCACCGTTTTACGCCAGGTGCGCTACGGCGCCGGAACGAGCAGCGGGGTTCCTTTGTCTTTCACAAAAAAGACAAGAAACTTGGCCGGCTGGGAGTCGCTCGCGTTCTTCGAGACCGTATGGATGTCATCCGGCGATTCGTAAAACGTCTGGCCGGGGCCGAGCGTGACCTCTTTCCCGCCTTCGACCTGCATGGTGATGGAGCCTTCCAGAACGTAGACAAAGGTGTGGGCGTTATGCTTATGCTTGGCGGACGAGCCACCCGGTGGATATTCAACTGAAAGCATCATCCCTTCTTTACCGGCGAGACCAGTTAAATCTTTCGTCATGAGCGAATTGATTTTCGCATCCTCAGCCAGAGCCGGAGCCGTAAGAAGACAGAGCATTCCCACTAAAACTAAGTGTGTTGCTGTGCGATATCTCATCTGATTTCCTCCTCTTCCCTTCCTATGAGCGATTTCCTTTACGGTTAGCCTAATAAACTTTGACGATCAAACTCGGTAATGCTCATACCCCGCCTTATGTAGGGTGCATTTATGCACCAGAGAGTGGTGCGCAAGCGCACCCTACGGAATTCGGGAACTAAACTCAGCACCATAGGGTTACCGAAGTTGATTAGCAAAATTCATTAGCAAAGCCTGCGCGCGCCTCCAGGACGAGAAGCCTGCCACTTAACCGAGAATTTGTCCATGTCATGTTAAATCAGACCATAAAAGATATGTGTTATTTTTGCTCGTTTTGTTACATCAGCGGTTTGATGGTAACAGGCGTACCGAAGAGGATGGCGGCTCCGCTTGCTTCGTCATACGCCCGATTATCAGTGAGAGTGTTCGTGTTTACGCCAGGGTGGGCTTGCGCTACCCGCAGTTGCGATCCTTCGACATCATGACCCCATCCGTGCGGCAGGCTGACAACGCCGGGCATGAGATCCTCGGTCACCTCGACTGGCGCTACCACACTTCCCACCCGACTGGTGATGCGGGCAGAACCGCCATCCGTCAGTCCTATGCGGACAGCATCTTGTCGAGAGATCTGCAAGGTGCAAGGATTGGGGCCTTTTACGAGCGACGGCAGGTTGTGCATGAATGAATTGCTCGTGCGCAGGTTGCGGCGTCCAATCAAGACCATACCGTCAGCGTTCTCCGCCATGCGTCTCTGCAGACGTGCAATGTCATTGGTCATCGTCGGCGGGGCCAGTTCGATCAGGCCGCTCCACGTATTGAGAATTTCTCGCAAGCGCGGCTGCAGTGGCCCTAAATCAATGCCGTGCTCAGACATTTGCACCTTGGCGAGCGTGAGCCCAGCCGGGCGGCGACCAAAGCCGTCTCCGTACGGGCCGAAGCGGATAAGCATGTCGATGATGCGTTCTGGACCGATCACCCCAACGACCTTTTCTATGATCTCCTCTTCAGTGAGCCCTGGCCAGGGACAATTGCTCTTGACGGCTACGGCGGCAAGTTGGCGGAAGATGACATCGTCAATGTCTTGCAGAGACCGACCAGTCATGCCCATGAAAATCGCGCTGAGACGCAACAACACTTCCCATGCGTCTGGGGCGCCAGGCGGGGGAGGAAAGGCGGACCACGACCACTTGGCCACGTTGCGGACTGAAAGATGATAAGGCCCCCATTCGTAGTTGGCATGCTCGACGGGCGAAGGCGTAGGCAGGATGAGATGCGCACGACGCGTTGTCTCGTTGATGTAGAAATCCACCGCGACCAGAAAGTCCAGATCGGCAAACGCTGCTTCAAGCTGCCGAGAGTTCGCGGCGCTGCGTAGCGGGTTGGTCATCACCAGGATCATTGCCCGCACTTGCCCGTCACCCGGAGTGAGGATCTCTTCGGCCATGGTGGAGGAAGGGATCATTCCTCCCGCCTCCGGTTGACCGCCGACACGGCTTTTCCAGCGTCCGATTTCGAAGCCCTTGCCCTTTATGATCGCATTATACGGCGCTGCAGGGGTCGGGAACATGACGCCTCCAGGACGATCAAGATTGCCGGTAAGTATATTAACAAGGTCAACTCCCCAGCTTGCTAGAGTTCCGAACTCCTGCACACAAGTTCCGAGGCGTCCATAGCATGCGGCGGACCCTGCGGCGGACAGCTCGCGGGCGATACGCCGGATCGTGGAGGCTGAGATCCCGCAGTAGTAGGCAACCGCCTCCGGCACGAATTCACGCGCTATGTTTCTTACTTCATCAAGTCCACTAACCAGACCTGCAGCGGCGCCAAGTTTTACCAAGCCTTCGTCGAACAAGGTATGGACGAGTGCGAGGAGAAATGTAGCGTCTGCGCCGGGCCTGATGAAGTGGTGCTCGCTCGCAAGCTTCGCGGTCTCGGTGCGACGCGGATCGACCACCACGATCTTGCCACCGCGCTTGAGCACGGCCTTGAGACGTCCCGGCGCGTCGGGCGCCGTCATCAGACTGCCATGCGAGATGACAGGGTTCGCGCCGATAATCAATAGGTAGTGCGTGCGGTCGATGTCGGGGACAGGCACGGTCAACAACGGAAAAGGCGCACCGAACATCAAGCCAGTCTGGACTTCCTTCGGCAAGGTGTCGATTGCCGACGCGTTGAATACGCTGCGACTAGCAAGCGTTCGCGCCAGTATTGGCAAATAGAGAAACGCCAAGTCGTGTACAAGAGGATTTCCCATATACATGCCGATAGCATCGTTTCCGTATTGCTTCCGGATGGCGAGCAGTCGGGACGCCGCCTCTTCATAGGCTTCTTCCCAAGTAATCTCCTCCCAGCCGTTGGCGGTGCGCCGCACGGGACGCTGCAGCCGATCGGGATCATGGTGCAACTCCTTCAGTCCGTGCGCTTTCGGGCAAATGAAACCGCGCGAGAACGGGTCTTCTTTGTCTCCACGGACAGAGAGGATCGCATCGCCCTCGACCTCAACAGCGAGACCGCAAGTAGCTTCACAAAATGGACAAACTCGGTACACAGTACGACGATCGGACATGCTCTGACTCCTTTGCGGTAAGTGTGGAAACGTCAGGAAACAGGCGAAACCACAAGTGAGGTTTCCTAAGTGGAACTACGGCTTTCTGCTCGTTGCATCAGCAGGCTGCATTCGCCGCTTGCGCTATCTGCACCTTGAATAAGCACATCCATCGTCAGCCTCAATTACTTCCGAAGTAATGGAAACTCGGGTAGTGGTGCAGTTTCGTCTTTGTAGGGGCGTAGCATGCTACGCCCCTACGGAAAACGTAATGCAATAGTGAGACGAGGAATCAAAGGCAAGTAAACTGAACCACTACCGAAATCCGGTACGACTCTCCTCACTCCACAGTGTCCTTCTCTAGCAGAGCAGCATTTTGTTCTTCGCGGACCGCGGCGGCGAGCAGCGCCGTTTGCGCATCTTTTTGCACCTCTTGCTCGGCCCATCGGCAATATAAAGAGGCCCCGGCGCGTTCGAGCGTCGCCATCAGCGTTTTTTGTTCAGCCGACGATTTGCCGGCGAAGAGCTGAATCATAGTCTCCTGTGGCGGCAGGCATGGTTCGAGCACCATCTGCGTCTGAGTGACGACGGCGACCACGACCCCGTTTTCTCGCGTGACGCGCGTCTGCCACACCATCGTGCGCTTGCCGCGATGGAGGGCAGTGCATTCACCAAAGACGGTCGTTCCTTCTGACCCCGCCGCCAGAAAGTTTGTCTTTGATTCTAATGTGGTCGTCCCTACTCCTTTACTCATGTCGATATTGAGCGCTGTGACGTAGGCTCCGAGCGTGTCCGCAAACGCCATGATGGCGCCGCCATGCAGCACATTGTTCGTTGTACATAGCTCAGGGCGAACGAACATGCTCGCCTTCACCCCTTCCGGAGAGGCTTCAAGAAAGCGAACACCGAGCACTTCCGGGAACAAGCCTTTGACATTCTCTTGTAAAAAAGCAACATGATCCATGTTTTACTCCTTCAGAAAAGCAGTTTGCCAATATCCAGAGGACGCCTCGTCAGGCGATATGGCTCCAGAACTCATTGAGCAACACACTTATGAGTCGCGGATGTTCTTCGGGAAAGAAGAGTTTAGCTCGCGGGACTCTCGTCACCTTCCTGAGTCCGCCAAGATTGGCCTGGAGCCAGGCGAGCGAGGGTTCCATATCGAAGACCGGGTCGGCTTCGCCCCAGATGACTTGTGTGGGAATGTTCGACGTCTTCAACTGCGGCGCCGCCTCCATAAGCTGCGGACGATTCTTCCGCCAGTCACAAAGTTGCTGAAACTGCTTTATCCGGTCGTTAGACGCGACGATTGGCGCGAGATAGATTTGCACGGTCTCGGGGGTGAAGATCTCGGCGTCCTCATACACTAGAGCGCCGAGCTGCCGGCGCGCCAAGGCGATATCATTCAGCATCTGCTTCAGCGCTTGCGGGACGACTCCCGTCGCCACGCCCTCATAAAATCCTGCCAGCAGCGCATTCGGCCACAGATCATACACTTCACAGTTGGTGAGGGTGAGCGTACGCACCCGCGCCGGATACGTTGCAGCGAAGATTTGACTAATGCCGGCGCCCGTGTCGTTCCCCACTAAATCGATGCGGTCGATGTTGGCTGCGTCGAGAAAGGCGGCGATCATCCGCACCTGCGCGGCGAACGAGACCTCTTGTCCCGCTGCGACCTCCGTGTATCCCAAGCCCATCTCATCGAGGGCGATACAGCGCCGCACGGAAGCAAGATCCTCGATTACGCCGCGCCATTGGTAGCTGCAAAGCGGCAAGCCGTGAAGGAACAGAGTGGCCGGGCCGGAGCCCTGCTCGATGTAGGCAATCCGTCCATAAGAGGTCTCTACAAACCGGCGCTGTTGCTGAAAGGTTGCTGCGTCCATTGCTGTCTCCTTTGCGGGGTTATGCCGCCGTGTCATAGCTCTCGGGAGAAGGCGTCGTGGCCATCTCAGGTTTGTCTGCGTGGGACCGGTGATGGCGGATCGCCTTCAGGACAATCATTCCGCCTGAGAGCGTCACGAGACCGAAGAGCATGACCCCAAGCGGCCAAAACTCGTTGGTGTAGTCAATAACTGCAGTTGCAAGACCAAAGGAAGAGATGCATTCGTACATCATAGCTTTCTCGTTGTTGTTAGTACGTCCACGATTTACGTAGACTGCTTTGTTGACACATCCGCAAACGATACGTTTCTGAAGCGTGCGAGATTCGGCTCTGTCAACGCCCGCAAGGTCAGATTGTCGAAGTAGGCGACCCCCTCCACCGCCAGCAGGTCGCGCAGAGTGAAGCGGTCGGTGTTGGGCAACGCGAACGGCTGCCCGGCGATTACGCCGGTCACGGTCCATTCGATAAACAGCAATCCTGGCGCCGCCGCCCAGCGTTCCAGATGCAACTGCAAGTCAGCGATCTGCGTCGTGAGCCCGGTGTAATAGCCCGTGAGTTCATCGCGGCGCAGGGGTCGCGTAAAGCCCGGATTAATCATCCGCGCATCAGCGGCGTAGAACTCCTGGAATTTTTGCGGGTCCGGACGCTTGCCGTTCTCGGCATAAGGCGCGACAATTCTTTCATACACTTGGGCCGCGTAGGCGTCGCTGTCCGACGCCGATGCGCCATGCGTGGCTGCGCCTTCCAGTATGGTGACATGAGCATTTGGACCCGCGGAGGCGAGCTCGGGCTCGAAATGCGAGAGCGCTTCGGCGCGGTCATAGTAGGCGTGTCCACGAATGACCATCTCTTCACGCAACGTCACGACGTACGTCGCCGGCCAGACAATCGACCGACCGCCAACGGTCGCGGTGTTGCGGGCCTCCACAAAGATGGTGTCTCCATTAAAAGCCCAGTGGACCGGAATGAGATGAAAATCAGGCAACCGCTTCAATCCCTGGGCGATAAACTCTACATATTGGTCAGCGGGCATCGGCTCGTTCATCCCAGGATGACGAATGACAGCGTCAGGAGCGAATAACCGTGCATGGTTCTCCCTTGTGGGCTTCTGGCCGAAGGCGATGTATTTCGCAAGGAACTGTTCCCAAGGTTTCATGGTGGACCTCCTCGAAGGCGACATACTGCTTCTTGAATTGCGTTGTCATGTTCCAGGTCCCGGCCCAACCCTTGGGGATCACAAACGTATCTCCAGGGTTAAATTCCGCTCGACTTCCGCTGCGATTGGTGATGATCAAATGTCCTTCAAGCACCAGGCAGTATTCGTCATGGGGGTAAGCATCGGTTTTAAGGACGCCGGGTCCACTCTCCCACAGAGCGACGGTGAACTTGCGATCCTCGGATTTATATTCGGTCAAAATTGTGTATGAACCGTCGAAAGCCTCTTGGCCGGGGACGACCATTGCGCTCGGATATTTCCCCGGCTCCTTCGGCGCCGCATTGCGGTCGACTCGCGTGATCTCTCTTCCATTCGTTTGCGCGTGGGCCACAGCATTGAGGACGCCGACCAGGGCGAGCGCGCCAATCATGCTGGGTACAACGTAGCGAGCGACAAGAGTGGTGACATTGCTCATAAGGTTTTCTCCTTGTTTTGCTTTACGTCCTGCTTCTGTCTCCATTGTACTTTTGAGACGCCGAAACGTTTTCAGGTAAATTAGAAGCCGTTAGCTGGAATCGCCGAGACATGGACCGTTAGCATCTGCCATTTCCCCCCGACCTTGGCGTACGTCATAAGCTCGCGCGCCCACGAGATGCGGAGAGGACCGTCTTTGGGCTTGAATGCAATCATGACATGCCCCCAGGTGTATCCTGTGTCGCCGACGACGCGGTATTGGAAATTGAGCGGCGTGATTGTCAGGCTTTCTGTGGTGCTCAGCAACCCTTGGAAGTTTTGTCGTAAGGCGGCTTTCCCTTCCACCGGGAATGGGGAGAAGGCATAGAATCCAACGGCCTGTTCATGCACGAGGGTTGCCCACGTGTCGAGATCACCCTTGTTGAGTGCGCCTATGATTCCCTCAGCAGTGGCTTTTAAGTCATCGACATCGGCGCTCTGGACGATGGACGGAATGCCGAATCCTATCAGAAGTATAGAGACCAACACGACTCGTTTGTTTATTCTCTGCATAGACCCTCTCAAAATGTGAGATTCGGACAAACTCGGCGCCGCTTCTCATTTGATGCTGGCGAGGAGAAGCTTGCAGACTGCATGCCAGACTTGACTGTTTGCCTGCTAGCCCTGATTCTCCGCGAAAACAACGCCGCGGGCGTCTTTCCTGCACTCTGCCCCGGTCGCCATACGTTGCCGATGTGCAACATGAGGTTGCGGCAATGCAACTCCTCAGGTGCGAAGTCAGAGCAATAAACTTAATGACAAAGAAAGTCGATTACTTCCAAAGTAATCGACTTCTGGCTGTCCCTTGCTTATGTGTGCGGACAGTAGGTGCGCCAAAATCGATATAAAAGGGCGACCCACGAAAGGAGTCAGATATGAACAATATAGAAGAGCTTGTTGATCGCTACGTTGCAGTCTGGAACGAACCGGACGCCAAGGCTCGCCGTAAGAGCATCGCCACACTCTGGGCAGAGGACGGCGCCAACCTGACAAAGTCGCTAGAGGCGCACGGATATGAGGCCCTCGAAGCCAGGGTCGCCAGTGCGCACGAAAAGTACGTACGCACGGGAGGATTTGTCTTCAAGTCAATGAACAAGACAGAGAGTCACCACAATGTCGTAAAGTTTCATTGGATAATGGCGCCGGCGGCCGGCGGCGAGGCGGCAGCGGCCGGCGTCAATTTCGTTATTCTCGATGACGATGGTCGGATTCGTTGCGATTATCAATTCACCGAAGCCTTGCCGACATCTTAAGGAGAACCCCACCGGGCCGAGCCATTGTCTCACAAGTAATGGCTCGGGATGCTCAAGGCTGGCGCCGTTTGTCGCATGGATCACGTCACATCATGAAAGAAACCAACCAGAAGGGCCGACTTTGGTTGATGCTCTACTCTTTCCACCGCCGCCGTGTTACACGAAGCATAGCCTGTATAAAGCCAGTCTTGGAGCGTCAATCATCACTATGGAACAACATCCTCTTTACCGCCACCCATTACGTACACTCTTTACCCACACCGGCGCGCGTAGTCGACGCGCGTCCTCGTGGGACCGGCGTGGCGGTAATCGAGACTTCTTCGTCGTCCGTCCAGGCGAGACAGCTATTTTGTTGGAGCACGATGGCCCAGGCTGCATCACCCATCTGTATTGCGCTCTCGCTTTTCCAGAGTTGACAGATTATCGCGACGCTATCCTTCGCTGTTACTGGGACGGGGAGGCGACCCCATCGGTCGAAGCGCCTTTGGGCGACTTCTTTACGCTCGCGCATGCACGCGTCCGACAAGTGCGTAGCGCGCTCACTGCAGTCAATCCAGGCTTTGGCTCATCGCATGGGTTGCACGCCTATTTTCCCATGCCGTTCGCCACCGGGGCGCGCATCACCCTTGAGCATCGCGGCGAGCAGCCGTTGGGCGGCGAGCTTCCCGCTCTGTGGTATCACGTTGATTATGAGACTTACGAGCAGACGTTGCCTGATGACGCGTTACGTTTCCATGCGCAGTGGCGACAGGAGAAGCCCACCGAAGCGATCGGGCCGCATCCGAATGTACAGTTACATAGGGGAATCAACCTTGATGGCGCACACAACTATGTGGCGCTCGACGCCGTTGGCGCTGGTCAGATGGTGGGGTTGTTGCTCGAGATCAACAACGTCGCTGGCGGCTGGTACGGGGAGGGGGATGACATGGTTTTTATCGATGGCGAGTCTTGGCCCCCTTCGATTCATGGCACGGGCACGGAAGAGATCTTCGGCCGTGGGGCCTGCCCGACACATGAATTATGCGGTCCGTGCCGCGGGTTTCATCTCATCGAATCGCCGGACTATAGCGGCCTCATCGGGGCGTATCGATGGTTTGTTCACGATCCCATCCGATTCACACAGTCTTTGCGCTGGACCGTCGAGCACGGCCACGCCAACAACTTCGTGAACGAGTATGCGTCGGTGGCGTATTGGTATCAGACCGAACCCCACGCGCCGTTTCCGTTGCTTCCCGAGCGCGAGGACTTGCGACCGCCGTTGCCGGCAGTCTATGAAGAAGCACGAGAAGCATACTTCGCCGCTGCTCATGAGGCATTGAAGACATTGCCTAGTCCGGAGGTCTATCGTATCGCGAGTATTGGCGAACTCTTCTACGCGGGTCGGTTCGAGGAAGCGTTACAGCGCCTACGTATGAGCTGAGTCCCCTGGCGCACTGCTGGACAAGCCAGCAGTGGCACGCTCTAGCAAGACTTGGATTGTTACTATTTTTTCTCTGAACGACCTGGAACGCGGTATCGCAGGGCGCGCGAGTGATTGAACGCATCGATCAATTGACGGAAGTATTCAATGCCGCCACGAATAACGTCTTCAGGCATGTGCTCAACAATGTCCTGAAGAAAGTCCTCTCCTCGCGTCGCCATCGCTTCGACAAACCGTTCCCCCTCGGAGGTCAAGGTGATGAGCTTTTCTCTCGCAGAACGCGGATCTTCACTAATCTGCACAAGGGTGAGCGGGGTGCGCGCCATACCACGAATAGATTTGCTGATCGCAGAATTGGTAACCTCGAACCAGCTTTGCATCAGCCGCACGATGTCTTTGCGCCGCATGGAGCGGCCTCCTTCGCCTGCGGAACGAATCATCCATAAAATGGCGGATTGCTTGCGCGTCAACACACCGCCGCGTAGCGCATCCTCAAGCGCCATACCGATCTGGTAATGAATCGGATAAAAGAATTCTTGCAGCTCGGCCGCGACCGCGCCTTTCGGTTGGATTTTGCGTGCTAAGGCTTTCATCTCCGTTTTGACATGCTCACTTTTTGTATGGTGGAAGAAACATTTCTCTTGTATAGGAAAACTCCTGGCTTGACAATAAGTCTTGAGGATTATATGTCCTTAGGACATTATTACTCACTCTATGAAGAAAAGGATAAGAACGCTCTCACCATAGAGGGAATGTAGCGAACAAGCCATAGAGCGAGAAACCTGGTGAGCTATTGTGGATTTTGATTACACACCGCAAGAAGAAGAGTTTCGCCGAGAGCTACGCGCCTGGTTGGAGGCGAATCCGCTAAACGGTTACGATCCGGGAACGTTTCTGCACCTCGAGCAAGACGCGCGATTTGCTCTTCAGCTCGCCTGGCAAAGGCAATTGCATCGCGCAGGTTGGGTCGGGATTCATTGGCCGAAACTCTACGGCGGTCGCGGCGCGACAGTAATGGAGCAGACAATCTACCGGGAAGAGATGGTGCGCGCGCGCAGGCCGGAGGTCGCCAATTTCATGGGCATCCGCATCGCCGGTCCCACCTTAATCCATTGGGGCACAGA
Organism: uncultured Enterobacteriaceae bacterium; assembly: GCA_964618735.1. Classification (GTDB taxonomy): domain Bacteria; phylum Desulfobacterota; class Binatia; order Bin18; family Bin18; genus SYOC01. Next base: position 757 of record CAZUFQ010000073.1, on the reverse strand, counting down.
AGCACAAAAGAAACGGTACATCCCCACCATTCTGAATGGCGAGGAAATTTGGTGTCAGGGCTATTCTGAACCTGGGGCCGGTTCAGATATCGCCGCCTTGCAAACCCGAGCAGTCGAAGAAGACGACGACTTCATAATCAACGGGCAAAAGGTGTGGACCTCCTACGCGCAGTACGCCCGGTTCTGTCTCCTCTTGGCGCGGACTGATCCTACGGCGCCGAAGCACAAGGGGATTTCGTGTTTCATCGTTGATATGCAAACGCCGGGGATTACTATCCGGCCTCTGCAACAGATCAACGGCGATGCGGAGTTTAACGAAGTCTTCTTCGACAATGTCCGAGTTCCCCGGACGAATCTCATTGGCGACAAGAACCAAGGCTGGCAGGTGGCGATGACCACGCTGCTGTTCGAACGCGTCACGTTTGATGTGCTCTCTCCCCTCGAAGAAGTCATTCAGCAATTGGTTGATGTTGTGAAGAAAGGGGAAATAGCGACAAGTCTCCTGGGCGACGATTCAGCTGTGCGGCAGCAGGTCGCGCGGTTCTATACCGAATTGCAGGCCATTAAGTACAGCAGTCTGCGCCAGCTCAGCAGACAATTGCGGGGCGAGCCGCCCGGTCCGGAAAGTTCGCTGGTCAAATTGGCGGCCAGTGAATTGAATCTACGGGTCGTGCAGTTTGCGACCGCCCTGCTTGGCCCGGCGAGCCAGGTCGAGTCCCAGCGTGAGCAAGGAATTGACGGCGGCTACTGGCTGCAT
>CAZUFQ010000072.1:0-13667 GCA_964618735.1 uncultured Enterobacteriaceae bacterium | reverse complement strand
CTCCGTTGCACCTGACCGCAGTCTGCAGTGCCTTGCACATTACGCTCGAAACTGACACAAGAAGAGAGCCAATTTGTAGAGCTGCAGAAAGATTAGTGTGTACGTATCGTTAAGACCCTTTGTACAGAGAAATCAGACGATAACACGCCATGAAACCCGTCGGTGGGGTGCCTTCATTGACGTTTCCGTATTGAGCCTTTTGGGACTTTTTTTTGCCTGTGCTTCTAAATCACTGCCACAAGTAACCCTATTCTTGCAAAACGGCGCGTCCGTTCGCGTGTCTGTGGAAATCGCTGACACTCCAGCAAAACGCACTTTTGGGTTGATGTATCGCCAAGATCTCCCTAAATCACATGGAATGCTCTTTCTCTTCCCGCGTGAAGAACCACTATCGTTTTGGATGAAAAACACGCCGCTCCCGCTCGACATCATTTTCATTAACGCTGCGCATACAATCGTCAGTATCGCAGCGCACACCACACCATTTTCGGAAACGCCGATCCCTTCCCAAGGTCCGACGCAGTTTGTCCTTGAAGTAAATGCGGGCTTCTGTCAGCAATACAACATCACCGCTGGCGCTCGGGTGGAACTCCCGGGCTTGCAGCCTCCTCCCACCTAATGCTAACAACGACATCCATACATCCTAGAGGGGCGAATTAACCGCCTCCTGTCGTTTCGATGTTCACAGGACGTCACACATGGGTCTAAAGGAAAATTTAGAAGAGTTGAAAAGCCGTAATGACGAAGCCCTGCAAGGGGGAGGTCTGGAACGGATCAAGCGTCACCACGAAGCCGGGAAGTTTACTGCACGAGAACGCGTTGACCTGTTGCTCGATCCAGGCAGCTTCGTCGAACTCGACCGCTTAAAAACGCACCGGTGCACCGATTTCGACATGGATCAGAAGAAAACACCGGGCGATGGCGTCATCACCGGCTACGGCACGGTAGACGGTCGTCAAATTTTTGTCTTCTCTCAGGATTTTACAGTCTTTGGAGGGAGCCTCTCAGGCGCATTTTCAGAAAAAGTCTGCAAGGTTATGGATTTAGCTATGAAGACGGGCTGTCCGGTAGTCGGCATCAACGACTCTGGCGGCGCGCGCATCCAGGAAGGCGTCGTCAGCTTGGCTGGCTATGCGGATATCTTCCTGCGTAACGTGTTGTCTTCCGGCGTGGTTCCGCAAATTTCGGCTATTATGGGCCCCTGCGCCGGCGGCGCGGTGTATTCGCCAGCCATGACTGACTTCGTTTTCATGGTCGAGAAAAGCAGCTACATGTTCATCACTGGCCCTGAAGTCATCCGTACTGTCACGCATGAAGAAGTGACGATGGAGGATTTGGGCGGTGCAGGGGCGCACAATACCAAAAGTGGCGTTGCCCATTTCTCCTCACCCAACGAGCGCGAAAGCATCCATGCTATTCGGGAACTGTTGAGTTTTCTTCCCAGCAATAATATGGAAGATCCACCGTTTCGTCCTAATGGAGATGATCCGAACCGTCGCGACGAGCAACTCAACTCACTCGTGCCTGATAATCCGAATAAGCCCTACGATATCAAAGACCTCATCAAAATCATTGCTGATGAAAATTACTTCTTAGAAGTGCAACAAGATTTTGCTCGCAACATCGTCGTTGGGTTTGCTCGTCTTGGCGGACGCCCGGTCGGCATTGTCGCTAATCAGCCTGCTTACCTCGCAGGGGTGCTCGATATTAACGCATCTACAAAAGGTGGAAGATTCGTACGCTTCTGCGATTGCTTTAACATTCCGATCATCACCTTCGTTGATGTACCAGGCTTTCTTCCTGGCACTTCGCAGGAGTACGGCGGCATTATTCGTCACGGCGCCAAACTGCTCTACGCCTACTGCGAAGCCACAGTCCCAAAATTGTCCATTATCACCCGAAAAGCTTACGGCGGCGCCTATGTCGTGATGTCGAGTAAAACGATTCGTGGTGATGTCAACCTCGCTTATCCGACCGCCGAGATTGCCGTTATGGGTCCAGATGGGGCAGTCAACATTATCTTCCGCGACGCCATCCAAAAGGCGACGGACCCGCAGGCCGAACGTGAACGGTTAGTTAACGATTATCGACAGAAATTTGCTAACCCATTTAAAGCGGCGGAACTCGGCTACATAGATGAAGTCATCATGCCAGCGGATACTCGGTCACGGCTCATCCGCTCGTTGGATATGTTGCAAAACAAGCGGGAAAAGAACCCGTCTAAGAAACATGGGAATATCCCTCTCTAGGGACTAGGGGTTAGGCGTTAGGGAGTTGGTGAATCGCTGCCTGTATCTGATCCTAATACCCACCCCCTTGCACGCTAAGGTTTTCGTATGTTCAAACGCATTCTGATCGCCAATCGCGGAGAAATCGCGGTCCGGGTTATTCGCGCATGTCGCGAACTTGGGATCGAAACCGTCGCAGTGTACTCGGACGCCGATCGCACGGCGCTGCATGTGCAATACGCGGATCATGCCGTACACATCGGGCCCTCTCCTTCTGTGGAAAGCTATTTGGTCATTCCCAAAATCATTGACGCCGCCAAGAAAACCGGGGCAGAAGCCATTCATCCAGGCTACGGCTTTCTGTCAGAACGAGCGCCGTTTGCTCGTGCTTGTAAAGAGGCGGGCATTGTCTTCATCGGTCCCACACCGGATGCGATTGAAAGAATGGGAGATAAAGTCACCGCTCGACAGATCATGCAGAAGGCGGGCGTTCCGGTCGTGCCAGGCACGGATGTGTTGGGCAATGAAGATGAAGTCGTTGCAGCAGCAGAGCGCATTGGTTTTCCTGTCATGTTCAAAGCCTCTGCGGGTGGCGGCGGTAAGGGTATGCGTTTAGTGCGCGGAGCAGACGAAGTGGTTTCGGCTTTACGCGGCGTGCGGTCCGAAGCCAAATCCTCTTTTGGCGATGATCGCATGTACATGGAGAAGTTCGTCGAAAAGCCGAGACACGTGGAGATCCAAGTGCTGGCAGACAGCTACGGCCATACCATTCACCTCTATGAACGTGAATGTTCGTTGCAACGACGCAACCAAAAAGTAATTGAAGAATCTCCTTCCACCGCGATTAACGACGCCATCCGTGAGCAGATGGGCCAAGTCGCAGTCGAAGCAGCCAAAGCGGTAAACTACGTCGGCGCTGGCACAGTCGAATTTCTCGTCGACGCACGCCAGAATTTTTACTTTCTTGAAATGAACACCCGCATTCAAGTCGAACATCCAGTCACAGAGTTAGTCACTGGGGTTGATTTGGTAAAGCTCCAAATTGAGATTGCAGCAGGCGCTCACCTCACACTCCAACAAAAAGACATCCAACAACGCGGCTGGGCGGTAGAATGCCGCATCTATGCCGAAGATCCCGCTCGCGACTTCTTCCCTTCACCTGGCAAAATCCAAATCTTACGCACTCCAGGCGGCAACGGCATTCGCGACGATAGCGGAGTGTACGAAGGCTGGGACGTCCCTATTTATTACGATCCGATGATCTCCAAGCTCTGCGCTTACGGTCGCACGCGCGAGGAAGCGATCCAACGCATGCTCCGTGCGCTGCAGGAATATACCGTGGAAGGCATCATCACAAACATCCCATTTCATCGCTGGGCGCTCGCCCATCCACGATTCCTCGCTGGAGATTTGGACACCGGGTTTATTCCACAAGAATTTCATGGACTTCCAATAGAAGAAGACGAATTGCACCAAGAAGTGCTTTTGGCGGCGGCGGCCCTAGCTGCTTATCACAAAGACCGGGCGTTGGCTCGCGCCCTTCCCCAAACGGGCGGGAAGACTGGTATGTCGGCATGGAAGTCGAGTGGGCGGCGCTAGAATAGTTGTCAGTTGTTAGCCAGACTACGTTGAACGTTGAACGTTAAACTTGGAACTTGAAACTATGGCTTATATAGCAACTCTTGGTGAGCAAACGCACCGCATTGAAGTCCAGGAACTGGAAGAAGATCACCTTTATCGCATCATCATTGACGGGAAAGAAATTACCATTGACGGTCGTAAACTAACGGCCCACATGTATTCGTTATTGGTGGGAAACCAGTCCTTCACAGTCGATGTCACCAGCAAAGAGGATAACTACACAGTCGCTAGCTCTGGAAAAAGCTTCCAGCTCAGAGTGTTGGACGAACGGCGCGCCGCACGCCCTGGGGAAGGCAACAGCGCCAGCCGCGAAGGCGGTAAAGAAATTCGCTCGTTCATGCCAGGGAAAGTCGTAGAGGTGCTAGTTGCCATTGGTGACGAGGTCGGCAAAGACCAAGGGGTGCTGATCATTGAAGCGATGAAAATGGAAAACGAAGTCCGCGCCGCCTCTGCTGGAAAGGTCAAAGAAATTCGCGTGTCTCCTGGACAAGCGGTGGAGTCGGGCGAGTTACTTATCCTTCTGGAGTAGTCGAAGATCATGTTCTCACGCCGAGGCAAAGCCTGGGCATGGGAAGAACTGCTGGTTAGGTTGGAGTAGCGGTTTATACAAACGTCATGGAAGATTTTTCTCCCGCCGAACAACAAAGCCTGACCCCTTTTTTTACCAATTTGACAGAAGGGGTTTTTGGACTGAAGTTGCCACAAGAAGTGGCTGGGGCTCTCTTCTCTCGTTACAGCCGTTCAAGCAAAAGTCTGCGGCGAATCTTCCTGGATGAGTTTCTCAGCAATGCTGATTTTCTACTTCAGAAAAATCCAGGAAGTCAGGTCGCAGCAACAGAACAGAGCGACGCGCTGCGCAAAGCACGCGAGTTCTACGATCGCGTGCTGATCGGCTACGGCGACGATTCAGTTGCGCAGCTCGGCGGCGCGCATGTCGCGTGCGAGCAGATCTCAAACGTGGCAGCGAAGCTCCTTGAAGACGCGCGGATCGGCATCGCGCCGTTGGAAAAATCGACGCGCTACGTGCGTTTCGATCAGCAAGGACCGGACGGAGATTTTCTTTTCTACAAAGAACCCAAGATCATGGCGTCCGCCTATCGTGACGACTATCTGTCTGTGATGCAGTTGTTATTCACTACCTATGCTGCGCAAATGGAGCCCATGATCGCGTTTGTTCGTAAGAGCCTTCCTATCGAAACAGTCGCGTGGAAGCATCCACAGACCGGGGAACCACTCACCTATGCCGAGGCGCGCCAAAATGAACAGCTGCGCCGCTGGGCAGATACCGCTTATCGCTCCACCGTCCGAGCGCAAGCTTGTGATATCCTGCGGTCCTACTTGCCGGCAGCAACGCTGACGAATGTAGGCGTCTTTGGCGTCGGGCAAGCGTTTGAGCATATATTAAACAAATTGTATTCCCACGAATTGTCCGAAGCGCAAACCATTGCTTCCGGCATTTACACTGCGCTCAATCGACTCATTCCTTCCTTCGTCAAACGCGCTCGCTACAGTACATATATAGCGGACACGTATGCTGGGACACGAACTCTCACTACGAAATTGTTAGCGCAAACGCCTCAGGCTTCGAGTCAACCCGTAACGTTGGTGGATTACGATGTAGACGCAGAAGAAAAAATCCTTGCTGCGATTTTGTACCCCCACACGCGTCATCCTTTGCCGCAGCTACGTCGTGTCGTTTCTGCCTTACTAGAAGAACAACGTCAACAAATTCTTAACGAACATCTGCAACACCGCCGCCATCGGCGCGATAAGCCTGGACGCGCATTGGAGCACGGTTTCTACACTTTTGATATTGTCGGGAATTTGGGCCTCTACCGTGATCTGCATCGCCATCGGCTCCTGACGCAAGAACGGCAAGATTTTACCACGGTCCACGGCTACGACACGCCGGATGGGTTAGAGACCGCCGGCTTCAAAGCCGACTTCGACCGCTGTATGACGGCGGCAGATCAGCTCTATCAGCGCATGGTGCGGGACCTGCCGCATGAGGCGCAGTATGTGGTTCCGTTCGCTTACCGCATCCGTTGGTACATGAAAATGAACCTGCGCGAGGCTGTGCACATCGGCGAGTTGCGCACCATGCCCCAGGGACACCCAGATTATCGTCTGATCGTGCAAGAGATGTGGCGGCAGATTGCCGCCGTGCATCCAACGTTAGCGCGCTGTGCTCAGTTCATTGACTGGCAAACGTATCGCCTGGGTCGACTCCAGTCCGAAATGCGCAGCGAATACAAACGGGACCAACACTCCTGAAACAGGACTACTTATTTTAACGGAATCGCAAGCAAGCGGTTGAGAGTCCGATTCGCGGAGTCAACCAAGCGCCAACAGGCACATGCGTCAAATCTACAATGGTCTATTCGTCCTGTGTGACTCGCAGCACTTCGGAAACGGAGGTGGCGCCTTCACGCACTTTGCGCCAGCCATCTTCTCGCAGCGTACGCATGCCCTGCTGGACTGCGCAATTCTTGATGATATCAGCCGAAGATCGTTTGAGAACGAGTTGTCGTACGCCTTCGTTCACCATTAACAACTCAAAAATGCCATTGCGGCCACGATACCCAGTCGAGGCGCATTCATCACACCCTGTCGCCTCATAGACAGCCGTTGGTACATCGCCGTTGCCACTCACAGATGCGCCGTTTGTTCGTGAGGGAACAGCCATCTCTACCGGACGGCGACAATGTCGACATAAATTACGCACGAGACGTTGAGCCATCACCCCGAGCAACGAAGAAGCAAGCAAATAATCTTCGACTCCCATTTCGAGCAGCCGAGAAACCGCTCCAGCAGCGTCGTTCGTATGCAGAGTGGAAAACACCAAGTGGCCCGTCAACGCGGCTTGCACCGCAATCTCCGCGGTTTCATAATCGCGGATTTCGCCGACCATAATCACATCGGGGTCTTGCCGAACAATCGAGCGTAAACCGCTGGCAAATGTCAATCCAATCTGCGGCTTGACATGAATCTGATTGACGCCGCGGAGTTGATATTCGACTGGATCTTCGATGGTGATGATTTTCTTGTCGGGTGAGTTAATTTTGTCAAGCGCACCGTAGAGAGTCGTCGTCTTGCCGCTGCCGGTCGGCCCTGTCACCAGAATCATCCCGTAGGGCCGGTTAATCAACTCGTCAAAAGACTCCAGCGTATCAAACGGGAACCCGAGCGAATCCAGCGTGACGGAAATGCTGGACCGGTCGAGAATACGCAACACCACGCTTTCCCCGTATAAGGTCGGCAACGACGACACGCGCAGGTCTATTTCTCGTCCCAACATACGCAACTTGATGCGACCATCTTGCGGCAAACGGCGTTCGGCGATGTTCAGCTTCGCCATGAGTTTCACGCGCGAAATCAGCGCGGCTTGGAGTTTGCGCGGAGGCGCCTCGATGTCGTGCAAAATACCGTCGATACGATAACGAATGCGTAACTCTTTCTCGAAGGGTTCGATATGGATGTCGGAGGCGCGCTGTTCAAGCGCGCGGGCAATCAAGCTATTGACGAGTCGGATAACCGGCGCTTCACTCGCGAGATCGCGCAGATGTTCGACATCTTCTTGATCATCCTCCAGTTACTCGCCTGCCGTTGCATCCCCGCCGCTGCCTCGTCCTTCAGTAGCGCCATCGCCATAATAGGAGTTTAACGCTTCAAGAATCTCCCGTTCGCGGGCGAGACGCAAGGAGAGTCGCAGCCCGGTCGCTTTTTCAATGGCTTCGATCGCATACAAGTCTCCGGGGTCCGCCAGGGCGGCAACCAGTTGCCCATCGTGGATCGCTAACGGACACAAACGCACTTGGCGGAAAAATCCGGGATTAACATTTGCAATCGCCGGCGGTTCCTGCGGAAATTCACGGGTGCCAACAATTGGGGCGCCGTAATATTGAGACAGGAGGGTGAGCAGGTCGTCCTCGGACAAAAAGCCAAGTTCGACCAAAAGACGCTCCATCGGCTCATTGCGTTCTTGCTGCACATGCTGCACGCGGCGCAGATCGTCAGCTGAGACCTTACCGCTGTTCATCAGGAGTTGCTCAAAACGCGTCATCATACAGATCCGAAAAGTGAGGCAAATGCAGCCTCGTTACAGGCCCCCTCTCCAGGGTAGAGCACACCAAGCGTGCAGACGCCGAAGAGTACATTACGGAATCAAAGACCCAAGGCGCTCCCAACGCACCCAACGATCTTGGCCATCCCACGACCAGTAGATTAAGAAAGCCTTCCCCTTCACATCGTCAAGATCAACAAATCCCCAAAAGCGACTATCGTGACTGCTATCGCGATTATCCCCCATCATAAACAGCTCATGCGGCGGCACCGTCACTGGACCGAAATTATCGCGAAGCCCCGGGATTTCCCGCCCATCGTCGGCGAAGTGCGCGTGTGGGTCGTCCATTTTTACGCTGTTAATAAATACTTGTTTATGTCGGATTTCGACGCTATCCCCTGGCAATCCGACCACCCGCTTAATGAAGTCCTTGGTGCGATCTTTCGGATAGATAAAAACGATCACATCGCCACGGTTCGGCTGTTTCCATTCAATCAACATTTTTTCAAATGGATACGGAAGCCGCAACCCGTACAGAAATTTATTCACGAGGATATGATCACCAACTTGGAGAGTCGGAATCATCGAGCCCGAGGGAATTTTGAACGCTTGAACGATAAAACTGCGAATGAAGAAGGCTAGGATTAATGCAACTAGAAGCGCTTCGGTATACTCGCGCACGACGGACTTCTGGCTGTCTTTCTCCTGTACAGAAGTTTGACTTTTGAGCCGCAAGCGTGGATCCACGACAGTCCCAACGTTGTCTCCAGTATTTTTTTGCCTCGGCATAGCCTCATCCAACAATTCTTGTGGGGGTTAAGCGTCGTCGCGCACCCGCAGCAACGCCAAAAATGCTTCTTGTGGAATCTCGACCCGTCCCACTTGTTTCATCCGGCGTTTACCTTCTTTTTGCTTTTCTAGCAGCTTTCGCTTACGGGTTATATCCCCACCATAGCATTTGGAAGTCACATTTTTCCGCAACGGCTTCACTGTCTCACGCGCGACAATACGGGAGCCAATGGCGGCCTGTACGGCCACTTCAAACATCTGACGCGGAATGAGTTCTTTCATTTTCTGCGCCAGTTCTCGACCGCGCGTATAGGCTTGCTCTTCGTGGACGATGAGAGACAGCGCATCGACCAGATCCCCATTGATACGGATATCAAGCTTGACCAAATCTCCACGCCGCATATCCAGTATTTCATAATCGAAGGAAGCGTAGCCGCGCGTCACCGACTTGAGGCGGTCGTGAAAATCGATCACGATCTCGTTCAGCGGCAATTCGTAGAGTAACAGCGTCCGATTCTGCCCAAGATATTTCAGCTCCCGTTGGATACCGCGCCGTTCCTGACACAACTGCAACACGTTGCCGAGAAACTCGCTTGGTACATGAATGGTCGCAAGAATGTAGGGCTCCTCAATATGGTCAATTTCCTGGGGCTGAGGAAGATGAGCGGGATTATCGACAAGCAACGATTCACCTGACAGTTTCACTACACGGTATTCAACGGTCGGAGTCGTCGTAATAAGATCCAGACCAAACTCACGCTCTAGCCGTTCTTGCACGATCTCCATGTGGAGCAAACCCAAAAAGCCGCAACGAAAACCAAATCCCAGCGCCAGAGAACTTTCCTTTTCATACGTAAAAGAAGCGTCATTCAGACGTAGCTTTTCCACTGCGTCTCGTAATGCATCATACTCGCTAGAATCGATTGGATACAAACCACTGAACACCATCGGCTTTACGGCTTTGTAACCAGGCAAAGCAGCAGCGGCGGGCCGCTCAGGATCAGTCACAGTGTCGCCCACGCGCGCCTCAGTCACTTCTTTAATGCCAGCCATGACGAAGCCCACTTCTCCAGGACCCAGCGCGTCCACCATCAGCGGGCGCGGGGCGAAAACGCCAACCTTGTCGACCTCATAGGTCTTTCCGCTCGACATCAGCTGGATCTTCATCCCTTGTCGTAAGACGCCGTCAAAGACGCGTACTTGAATCACCGCGCCCTGGTAGGGATCAAACCAACTATCGAACAATAAGGCTTTGAGGGGCGCTTGCTCATCACCCTTGGGAGGAGGCACGACGCGGAGAATTCCCTCCAACACTTCGTCGATCCCTTTCCCTTCTTTGGCGCTGGCGAGCACCGCTTCGCTGCCATCTAACCCAATGATTTCTTCGATCTCTTTGCGCACGCGCTCGGGTTCCGCACTCGGCAGATCGATCTTATTGATGACGGGAAGGAGTTCCAGCCCTTGATCAAGGGCGAGATACGTATTGGCTAGTGTTTGCGCTTCAACACCCTGCGTCGCGTCCACAACGAGGATGGCGCCTTCACAGGCAGTGAGACTGCGCGACACTTCATAAGAAAAATCAACGTGGCCAGGCGTATCGATCAAATTAAGATAGTAATCCTGACCGTCGTGGGCGTGATAGCGCAACCGCACTGTGCGGGCTTTAATCGTAATTCCACGTTCTTGCTCCAGATCCATCGTATCGAGGAACTGAGCGCCGACCTCTCGCGCACTGATCGAACCAGAATGCGAAAGCAGCCGGTCGGCCAAGGTAGATTTGCCGTGATCAATGTGGGCGACGATGCTGAAATTCCGGATAAGGTGAGTGTCCATTTAGTGCTGTTGTCGAGAACGGAAAAATTCTACCGTCTGACGCAGTCCTTCCTCAAGACCAACCTTTGGCTGCCAACCTAACACTTCCTTCGCACGATTCCAGGCAAGCACGCTACGACGCTGTTCCCCGGGCTTTGCTGGTCCGTGCACTTCGGGAAGAGCCGAAGCAGTGAGGGTGCGAAGGTGTTGAAATAATTGATTCACATCGGTTTCAACACTTGTCCCAATATTGATTGGACCACAATAATCGACCTGCAAAGCCGCTACGTTCGCCTGCGCTACATCAGTGACGAAGACATAATCACGGGTTTGCTTTCCATCTCCATTGATCACAGGCTGATCACCAGCCAAAAGCCGTAATGTGAAGATTGCCACTACGCCAGCTTCACCGTGGGGATCCTGACGGGGACCATAAATGTTGGCATATCGCAAAGCAACGTAAGGAATACCATACTCCACACTGTAGAAGTAGAGATAGTGCTCTCCGGAGCGTTTACTTACACCGTAGGGACAAATCGGTTTCGTCACATGGTGTTCATCCGCAGGACACACTTCTTGCTCGCCGTAGACTGTCCCGCCGGAAGAGGAAAAGATGATCTTCTTGACTTTCGCTTCTCGTGCTCCTTCAAGCACGTTGAGCATGCCCAGGAGATTGACGCGGGCGTCAAAGAGGGGATCAGCCACCGAGCGACGCACATCCATCTGCGCCGCGTGATGATTCACCACGTCGATTTTTTCAGCGGCGATCAGTTTACGAACGGATAAATCAAGGATGTCAGCATGAATGAAATGAGCGCGCGGATTGAGATTCTCCCGTTTTCCGGTTGACAGATCATCAACAACAAACACTTCGTGCCCGGCGGCGACGTACGCATCAGTCACATGCGAGCCAATGAATCCTGCGCCGCCAGTAACAAGAATACGCATAATTTTCCTCTCTAGATAACAGGCGGGGCGTTCAACTGAACGCCCCGCTACGGACTTCTTGCTTCACTTTTCCGCCTCCCTCCGATGGAGGAGTCGTGCGCCAGTCGTTATGCTTGAGCTAACTTCTCTTTAAAATAAGCAACCGTTTTTGTTAGACCATCGTGGAGGGACACCTTCGGTTCCCAGCCTAACAACTGGCGAGCAAGAGTGATGTCAGGCTGGCGTACCTTTGGATCGTCGACCGGCAGCGGGAGATACGTCACTTTGCTGCGGCTCCCAGTCAGTTCGATAATGCGATGAGCAAACTCCAGTACGGTCAATTCCATGGGGTTTCCAATATTCACTGGACCACTGTGGTCCGAGTGTAACAACCGCACCAAGCCGTCGACGAGGTCGGACACAAAACAAAAACTCCGCGTTTGACTGCCGTCGCCGTACACGGTCAAATCTTCATTTTTTAACGCCTGCGACATGAAATTCGGAACGACCCGACCGTCGCGCAGCCGCATACGTGGCCCATAGGTATTGAAAATCCGCACGATGCGCGTTTGTATGCCGTGCACCCGATGATACGCCATCGTCATAGCCTCGGCAAATCGTTTCGCTTCATCATAGACGCCGCGTGGGCCAATAGGATTCACATTCCCCCAGTAATCTTCTTTCTGGGGATGAGTAAGGGGATCGCCGTAGACTTCAGATGTTGACGCCAAAAGAAAACGGGCATTTTTTTCTTTGGCCAGCCCAAGCGCCTTATGCGTGCCCAACGAACCAACTTTCAACGTTTGGATCGGCAATTCCAGATAATCGATCGGACTCGCAGGAGAAGCGAAATGGAGGATCGCATCGAGCGGCCCCTTCACATAAATGTAATTCGTGATGTCCTGCGGCACGAAGGAAAATCGCGAATTCGGAAACAGATGAGCGATGTTATCTGCGCTGCCGGTAATTAAGTTGTCGACGCAGATCACTTCATGACCATCGTCCAGAAATCGCTCACATAGATGTGAACCGATGAAGCCGGCGCCGCCGGTAATTAAGACTCGTGACATAAACCCATTCCTGCCTTCCATTGTGCGAGTGCACAGCTGCACTCAGTATTCTTGTTACGATTGCACAACTGCCGGACGCCCGACGGGATAATACGTAAATCCTTCTTGGCGCATCTCTGCTGGTTCGTAAAGGTTTCGTCCGTCAAAGATGAGCGGCGACTTCATGAGTTCGCGCATGCGTTGGAAATCCGGACGCCGAAATTCATTCCACTCAGTAACGATCAACAGCGCGTCCGCATCGGTTAACGTATCGTAGTTCATACGGTGGTAAGAGATACGGTCGCCAAAAACTTTCTGCGCTTGCGCCAGGGCCTCAGGATCGTGGGCGGCGATTTCGGCGCCTGCAGCTAGTAGTTGATCAATAATGACTACGGAAGGCGCTTCCCGCATATCATCGGTGCGCGGTTTGAATGCGAGCCCCCAGATTGCGAACTTACGTCCATGCAAGTCGTTGCCGAAATAGGCGCGCACCTTTTCCACCAGGAGATGTTTTTGCTGCTCATTCACCGCCTCGACCGATTTCAACAAAGAAAAATCGGTTCCGTTTTCTTCCGCGGTCCGAATGATCGCCCGCACGTCTTTGGGAAAACACGATCCGCCATAGCCGACGCCTGGGAATAAAAAGTAATGACCAATCCGACGATCAAACCCAATGCCCCTGCGGACATCAGCAACGTCAGCGCCCACTTTATCACACAGATTGGCAATTTGGTTGACGAACGAGATACGAGTGGCGAGAAACGCATTGGCCGCATATTTGGTGATCTCGGCGCTACGATTATCCATCACCAAAATCGGGTTTTCCGTGCGGACGAACGGGGCATACAGTTCTTTAATCAACGATAAGGCGCGCTCGCTATTGCCGCCAATTACCACACGATCCGGCTTCATGAAATCATCGACGGCCGCTCCTTCCTTGAGAAATTCCGGGTTGGAGACAATGTCAAATGGGTGCAAAGTATGCTCACTCATAGTTTCTCGCACCCGGTCGGCAGTCCCGACCGGCACCGTGCTCTTCAATACGACAACCCGATACCCAGGCATAGCACCCGCCACATCAGCCGTCGCTTGCAGCACCATCCGTACATCGGCTGAACCGTCAATATCCGAAGGCGTCCCCACCGCAATAAAACACAC
>CAZUFQ010000071.1:7981-13727 GCA_964618735.1 uncultured Enterobacteriaceae bacterium | reverse complement strand
GCAGCGCCAATCCTTCCAAGGCCGAACGTCGCTGGCAGCCTCCGACGATCATCTCAATGGCGGCCATGGTCCCTGGCGCGGGCTCGGCGCGGTCCGCCTCTTCGCGTGAGATTCCGCCCTCTTCCAAGAACTGAAGCATGATGTCCACATGGCTGCGGGGCCCGGCTAATTCCTCCGTGAAGTTCTCCTTTACTACCTCCATCACGTCGTATCGCTTCTCGGTGACGGCGTTGATCGCGATGTAACCGAAGAAAATAGGATTGGTACGCACCCGGAGATAGTGTTGCACTTCGCCCAGAACAATCTGCGTGCGCGTCCAACGGTGCTGCAGGATACCCTGGAACCAGGGATGCTCGACCATCGGCACTTCTTGGGCATAGCTCCATAATTCGTCGATAAATTCGTCAGGGGACATGATTGTTCCTCCTCTGAGGACTGAACGGTCATGATTTTCCTTTGCACAACTGATCGCTATGAGAGAGGATCTGATCTGCCAGAGTCACACCACTCAAAAACGCCCCTTCCACACGCGGCCCGGCGCACCAGTCCCCACATACGCCAATGGCTAGAGTGAGATCAAATAAACAGGTTTCTTCAAGGAGAATCGTCGGGAGGGCATACCGCCAATGATGCGCCGCCGCAAAAATGGGCTGCACTGCATAAGACAAAGTCGCCTGGCAAAACGCGTCGCTCAGCCAAGCGATCACCTGTTCGGGCGCAGCGTCGATATGTTCGTCTGACCAAGTGGGGGCTCCGTGCAGCACCCAGCATTCAGCGAGGCTGCGGCCGGGTTTACTATTGTTCCTGGCGATCCAGGAAAGCGCTGATGCCTGGACCAAAGCTCCGTCGAAGGGCAAATCGAGTCGCTGCTCGAACGCGAGCATGACGGCCCAGCAGCCCGATATCTTTACCGACGCGACACGCGCAGCAAGACTGGGGGCCTCGCCGAGCAGTGCTACCGCCTGTGGCGCTGGCAGCGCCACAACGGCAACATCATAGTCACCAAGGCTCTCCCCCGTAGCGGCGAACAGCCGCCATTGCTTCCCTTCCTTATGTATATGAGTCACCTGGATGTCACTCAGGATATGGCAGGCGCCGGCCAGGCCCCGGGTGATCGTGCTCATCTCAGGAATGCCAACGTAACGCGTCTTCTGTTCGCCGGCTGATACCGTGCCATTCTCTAGGATGCACACACGCCCGGTCCATTCTGCGGCCAGACCATCTGCCAACCAGGCGTTGACCTCACGCTGGAAACGAGGGTCACGAGCCGTGAAATATTGCGCCCCGTCATCGAACTGATAGCTCGCTATCTGCTGGGTCGCTATGCGGCCACCCGGTTCACGCCCTTTGTCAAACACCTTCACGATGAATCGCTGATCGGTCAGCGCGCGGGCGCAGCTCAAGCCCGCCATACCGCCGCCGATTACGGCGATAGAAAGCGAGTCGTGGCGGGTAGGGGATGCAATCTTCATTACTTCTCCCTGTTCCTACGCGGCTAGCGCCCAGTCTTGGTTGTTCCTCGGGACTCAGCCGCTCGATCTGCTTTACAATCATCTGCTGGATGCTCTCAGGGATCTTGAGCTGTTCTTCCTCTGGCCTGATTCCCCCTTGTCCTTGCTGTTCAACCAGACGACTTTCCGCCTCCAGGTTCGCTATCCTTCTGACACACGGTAGGAAAAGTTGCAAGAGGAAGGAGAACGGTCTCTATGCAATTCGGATTGTTTATCCTAACGTTAAGTTTCTCGCCGAGGCGATTGAAGAGGACTTTGCTGGACATCGTTAGAAAAGGGCAGAGGAAATGGACAGGTCAGCTTGGCTCAAAGAAAAGCGGCGCGTGAATGAAACCCAAGAGGATACTATCTACGCGCCCATCTATGACGAAAAGTGGGGGACCATCGACCCGACCCATCAGCAGTTTTTCCAGAGATTCTTGGGCCTGTGTCCACTCCAGGGTTACATCCTTGACGCTGCTTGCGGCACGGGCAAGTATTGGCCCCTGATTCTCGCCAGCGGTCGAACGGTCTTTGGGATCGACCAATCCCAAGGCATGCTCGCCCGCGCCTGCGCGAAGTTTCCTGGCGTTCCCAGTGAGAAAGTCGGCTTACAAGAAATGCACTATCAGGCCGCCTTTGATGGCGCGGTGTGTATGGATGCGCTGGAGATGGTCTGTCCCGAAGATTGGCTGCTTGTTCTCAGTAATCTCTATCACGCCATCAAGCTACAGGGCTATTTGTATTTCACCGTAGAGCTTGCCGCCGAGCAGGATATCGAGCAAGCCTTTACGGAAGGCCAGCAGGCAGGCCTACCCATCGTATATGGCGAATGGGTACAGGAGAGTGGCTATCATGCCGATTGGGCGCAGGAAGGCTTTTACCATTACTACCCCAAGATCGAGCAAGTCAAAGAATGGCTCCTACGCACCCAATTTCACTTGGTGGAAGATGCGGCTGGAGAAGAGTATCACCATTTCCTGGTACAAAGGCGTTAGCACGCCAGGTGACGCAGTCAAGACCAAAGGTGCGGACTGACACGCGTTCGTCTGTGCAACGCGGAAGAAAGGAGGGCCCATTGCGGGGACAGCGCCAGTTCCTGAGTTCTTCGCGCCGGAAAACATTCAGCGAGTCATCAGCGCGCCCTAGCATTGCGCACAGCGACGGCCTCAGACAGCGGCGGTGCAAGGGCGTAACCAAGCCCGGCGCCGCTCCAGATGAATCCCGAGGCTAGCCCTCGTTCACTTGCCGCCATCCAGTTGGCCACCGTCTTGCTCGTGGTGGGATAGGCGGCGCCTTCCCCAATGCCAACGAGAAAGCGGATGAGAAAAAAGGCCCAAAAGGGGGTCAAGAACTGCCCTACTAAAGGCAGCTCTCCAGCCAGCGCCGTCAGCCCCGTAAAGATGGACTACCAGAGGATGGCCAGGGTGAGAATCAGTCTGGGACCGACGACATCCACCAACCAACCGCCGGGTAGATGGAAGAAGCCGTAGCCCACAGTAAAGGCGGTATAGAGTACGCCCATCTGAACCTCGGTGAGTCTATACTCGGGCATGATCTGTTTGGCCGCGACCGAGAAGTTAAGAGCATCGATGCTGCGCACCAGGCTGACAAAAGTGAGCAGCCACAGAATTTGCCAACGGACTGCAGCCGGCCTTGCCATCGTGTGCCCCTCCTTTGAACTTCTTAACTTTTGCCCTTTGCCCGTTGCCTTGTTGGAGCATCGTCACTGGGCGGAAGGCGTGAACAAGGGGGCCAGGAAGCGCTGTTAGCTCACAGTGTAGGGTGATCCTTGTGATCGTCCATTGGGAGGGCGCACCCAGCCGGGCGAAGACAAGCTTCACCCCCTACGCCATGCATTGAATCAGTGTCGCAATGTTGTGTGGCTTTATTTATATTGTCTCTACTTCCCCGCTCGCTGTTTCTCCACCGTAATGAGCGACGCTAACTTGTTTGGCGCTGGGATGCCTTCGATGAAGTGCCCATTGATGATCAGGGTCGGGGTTGCTTTGAGCCCGATCCGTTCGGCTTCTGCGATGTCTTTGCCTATGCGTTCTCTGATTTGGTTATCCGTCAGGCACGTTTGGAAACGTTGCAAATCGAGATTCAGCGTTTTGGCGAACTCCTCCAAGTCTGCTTTGTTGTATTCTTTCTGATCGGCAAATAACAAGTCGGCGTAGTCCCAGAATTTGCCTTGATCTCCCGCACATTCGGCGGCAATCGACGCTGCGCAGGAGGCGGGGTGCACTTGCTGAGTGATATGCGGGTTGCACTCTGAATCGAGCGGATAATGATGAAAAATGAGCCGAATGGTGTTGGGATTGCCGTGCATGAGTTGTTTGAATATCCCCCAGGCGCGGGCGCACTGCGGGCAGCGGAAGTCTGCAAACTCGCTAATAGTAAGAAGCGCTTGTGGCGGTCCCTCTGTGTAGCGCTCTTCTCCAGTCAAGGTCACGAGGGGGCGACTGTTGTAATAACGTAAGAATTCTGTATCGACAGCTGCTGGAGCAGGAGCCGAGATTGGTTCCGTTTCCGCCGAGACAACCGAAGCGACTTGGGATTGCTGCCAGCCGAATCCCGCCAGCAACACAGTATACCCAACAATGGTGAAAACTGCTTGCTGAGCCGTTAAAGTTGAGGATGAACGCGCGAGAACGACAGCCCCCACCAACAGGCCAATATTGACGGTATACAGTGTGATGCAAAACAGACATGCTGCTTGAATAACAAACAGCGATAGACTCGCCATGTAGAGAGAGAAAGTAAACGCCCAACCACACAGGAGCACGAGTAGCACTGGTTGTGAGAGAAACGAAAGGACGAAAATTCCGGCGTACGTGAGCGCCGCCCAGTCTGCGACCGGGAAGCCAAAGAGACGCGAGTATGCGCTGCCGAGGACACTATTGCAATTGACGGTCGGACTTAAGCCGCATAAGGGGGAGTCGATGGAGCCGCCAGCACCGGCTTGCGCGTGCAGCATGGCGAGGTAGACGCTAACGAGAAGTCCGGCAGCCGCAAACCAGCGGATTGTGAGCAGCGGCCAGCGCGGCGGCTGTTTTAAGGTGGGGCGCACAGCCTCAATGCGAGTTGCACCTCGGCGTTCGGATTTGCCATATTTGCTTGCCATAGTGGGACGCAAAATACCACAGCCGTTTCCAACCGTCCAAGAGGGGGCTGGCTTGCGTTGCCTTATGAAATAAAACGGAGGGCAAAACGCAAGCTCATAGTCTGTCACACTGATGTTGAGGAGTTCGAGTCCGTCATGCCAGCGAAGGCTGGCATCCAGGAAGAATCAGCACTGGTCTCCGGTTATACCTCCTGGATTCCGGGTCTCGCGCTGCTCGCCCGGAATGACGCGCCCACCGTTTACCCCCTCATCTTTACTGTGGTGGTCTACTAGGGTTAAAAACTGAAAAACCAGAAACGAGAAAAAGGAGGAATCTCATGGCAGGAAGATTAGCAGGGAAAGTTGCACTGATTACTGGCGCTGGCGGTGGGCAGGGCAGGGCGGCGGCTGTGCTCTTTGCCCAAGAGGGCGCTCACGTCGTCGTGGCGGACGTAAAGGTTGCTGGATGTGAAGAAACCGTGCAGCTGGTGAAATCTGCCGGTGGGCAAGCGACGCATATTGCGACTGACGTGTCTCAGGCTGCACAGGTCGAAGCGGCAGTGCGCCTGGCAGTCGGTACCTATGGCGCTTTGCATATCATGTATAACAATGCCGCTGTGCTCCATCGAAAAGATGCGGTAGTCACGAATCTCGAAGAGGACATTTGGCAACAGGTCATCGATGTGAACCTGAAAGGCGTTTATCTTGGGTGCAAATACGCCGTGCCGGAAATTACCAAAGCTGGCGGCGGTTCCATTATCAATGTTTCCTCTCTGGCCGGCCTTATTGGCATCGGTAACGTACATGCCTATACCGCTTCCAAAGGCGGGGTCATTTCGCTGACGCGGGCTCTTGCCATGTCTTACGCTGCGCAGAAAATCCGCTGCAACGTGATATGTCCTGGCGGTGTCGATACTCCGATGATGGCGCATGTGTTTCACAACCCCAATCCAAAATTTCGTGAATTATCCGAGAAGGGCCATCCTATTGGACGCCTGGGCACACCGGAGGACATTGCCTCGATGGCGTTATACTTGGCGTCGGACGAGTCGTCATTGGGGAGTGGTTCTGTGTTACCCATTGACTGAGGGTCTGCTGCACTGTACGCGAGCGTTCTGGTGCGTGGTAGCCTGACCTCAGGCGAAACTGG
>CAZUFQ010000071.1:0-7971 GCA_964618735.1 uncultured Enterobacteriaceae bacterium | reverse complement strand
GTGTTGTAACTAGTGGGGTGGCGCGTTAGTGTCCAAACCCAACATAAAAATTTTTGGGAATTATCCGGAAAGGGCATTCCGTTTGGAGGCTGGGGGAAACGGGGGGACATTGCCTGGTTGGGGTTATACTTGGCGCCGGCCGGGTCGTCATGGGTGACGGGTTCTGTGTTCACCATTGACGGAGGGTATGCTGCTCGTTAGGCGAGCGTTCTGTAGCGTGGGAGCCTGACCTCAGGAAGAAAGGTTTTCCACGTAGACTACTCGGAACAAAAAAGGAGGCCGGAACTATGTCGTATTCTACATTGCAGCTCACTCAAGATGGAGCAGTGCTCACCCTCACCGTTAATCGCCCCGAGGTGCTCAACGCGCAGAGCCGTATCATGCTGGAAGAGTTTGACCACGCCATGGCGGAGGCGGCTGAGAACGCCGCCGTCAAAGTAGTCATCGTTGCTGGCGCGGGGCAACACTTTTCTGCTGGTCACGATATTGGTAGTCTCCAAGAAAAAGAAGATCAACGGCAGCGCCCCTATGCTCCGGGTCTTCCAGGTGAATACAAACGGGGACGGGATTTATATCTCGACAATACTTTACGTTGGCGTGATTTTCCCAAGCCGACACTCGCGCAAGTCCAAGGTTACTGTATCATGGGTGGGCTGATGTTGGCTTCGGCATGTGACCTGATTATCGCATCCGACGACGCCAAGTTTTGCGACCGCACAGTTCGTTGGGCGGGTGCGCATGTGCAGTATGCGAGTTTGGCGTGGGACATCGGGTTTCGCAAGGCGAAGGAGTATCTCTTCACTGGTGATTGGCTCACCGCCGATGAAGCGCTTCGTTTAGGACTTGTGAATCGCGTTGTGCCGCGAGAACGGTTAGCTGAGGAAACCATGCAGCTTGCTCAACGCATTGCCTTACAAGACGCCTTTGCATTACGGATCGCTAAGTTCTCGATGAATCAGATGCAAGACGAGATAGGATTTCGCACCAGCATCACCAACGCCTTTCAGAATTATGCGTTGACCCGAGTGTATCGCCTGGCCCAAGGAGAAGAGACTATGAGCGGCGCTGAGCGTGCGCGCCGCCGAGATGACGTCTTTGGCGACAATCACTGAATTTCACTCAGGTCTCAAGGATTTCACCAGGACGCCTTGAACGAGGCTCTAGCGAGGATACATATGACGATTGAGCACGTGCGGCGCATAGCTGTGGTCGGCGCGGGAGTGATGGGACACGGGATCGCGCAAGAATTCGCTCTTGCGGGGTACGCGGTGTACCTTCATGCTCGGACGGACGCGAGTTTGCAAACCGCCCTTACCAACATCCGCGCCAATCTGACGCGTCTTATGGATCTCGGCGTGATCACCCAAGAGCAAGCTGCGACGGTATCCACCAAGCTCTCTCTTCAAGTAGACCTCGCTAGCGCTGTTGCTCAGGCGGATATCGTTATTGAATCCGTTTATGAGGACGCCGCGCTCAAGCGTGAAATCTTTCAAGCTCTTGATACTCTTTGCCCGCCTCATACCATCTTGGCCAGTAATACCTCTACCTTACCACTCAGTCAGTTTGCCACCGGGACACGCCGCCCCGACAAAGTGATCGTCGCGCATTACGCCAATCCTCCCTATTTGATTCCTGTGGTCGAACTCGTCCGCGGACCAGAGACGTCCGACGAGACGGTGCAGATTCTTGTGGCCCTGTTGGAGCGCATCGGCAAACGTCCTATCGTCGTGCAAAAGGAGGTCCCTGGTTTCATTCTCAACCGGTTACAGGGCGCGCTCTTACGGGAAGCGTTGTGGTTAGTGGAGCAGGGGATTGCCAGTCCCCAGGATATTGATAGCGCCATCCGTAATAGTATTGGGCGCAGGTGGGCAGTGGCGGGCGTCTTTGAGATTTTCGAACTAGCGGGGGTGGATCTCTTGGCCGCGATTGCCGCGGGATTGTTTCCTCATTTGGCGACGACCGTGGAGACTCCCAAGATATTACAGGAGCGAGTCGCTCGGGGAGAATTAGGAGTGAAAACTGGCCAGGGGTTCTATACATGGACGCCTGAGTCTGCGGAAGCATTACGACGAAGGATTGCCCATGCCCTGATCACCATCGAACAATGGTCGCCTCATAGGGGATTAGAGCGAGAGTGTGACACAGAAGAATAAGCGTGGACAATAATTACCAGGCAACGCCAGTCAAAGAAGTGAGCGTGATGAAGCAGAGCAGAATAAAAGAATCCTCACTTGAGATGTCCCGGTGAGACACGCCTCTTTCCACAAGCGGCTCTGTAGCGTACTACAAAGAACATCGTTACGTAGATTGTCCCAATCATAAGGAGGAAAGCACAATGGAAGTCCAGGGTTCATGTGATGCAAAGTTTCAAGCAGTGCGCCAAGAGTTTGAACGGAATTTTCGCGAACGAGGAGAAGTCGGTGCGTCGGTTTGTGTCACGGTAGGAGACGAAACCGTTGTCGATCTATGGGGTGGCGTAGCTCGTACCGACACGCAGGCTCCATGGACGAAAGATACTATCGGTATCGTCTTTTCGTCGACCAAAGGAGCAACGGCTCTCTGCGCTCACATGCTGGCGTCTCGTGGTCAGTTAGATCTTGATGCGCCGGTAGCCAAATACTGGCCGGAATTTGCTCAAGCCGGCAAATCACAGGTTCCGGTCTTCATGCTTTTGAATCATCAAGCTGGTCTGCCGGCTGTGCGCGCGCCGTTACCCCAAGGCGCTTACGCTAACTGGGATCTGATGGTCAATGCGTTGGCAAAAGAAGAGCCGTTTTGGGAACCTGGTACGCGGAACGGCTACCATGCCTTGACGATCGGCTGGCTCGTGGGAGAGCTGGTCCGGCGCATCTCAGGCAAGTCGCTGGGAACTTTCTTTCAAGATGAAGTCGCCAAGCCGCTCGGGTTAGATTTTTGGATCGGTTTGCCGGAAGACAAGGAGTCGCGTGTAGCGCCGATGATCGCCGCGGAGCCGGACCCGGAAAGTCTCTTCTTTAGAGAGATCGCCAAACCTGGCTCCCTGCAATCGCTTGTGCTCCTCAACTCTGGCAACTATATGGGCGCCGCGCCTGAATATGACACGCGCGCGGCTCATGCCGCGGAGATTGGGGGGGCTGGCGGCATCACCAATGCGCGGGGCCTGGCCGGCATGTATGCCCCGCTCGCCTGCGGTGGGAAAGGCCGTGGCGTGGAGCTGGTGAATCCCGACGTCCTCGCTCGCATGGGTCGAGTAGCTTCTGCGACCGGACGGGACGCCGTGCTGGTGATCCCAAGCCGATTTGCTCTGGGATTCATGAAAACCATGGACAACCGTCGCCAGCCTCCGGGCCTGCGGGATAGTACGCTGATTTCTGAAGAGGCTTTTGGGCACGTCGGCGCAGGCGGCTCGTTTGGTTTTGCCGATCCCAAAGCCGGGATGTCTTTTGGCTACACGATGAACCGGATGGGGCCCGGGGCTGCTCTCAACGATCGCGGGCAAAGCTTGGTGGATGCGACCTATCGTGCGTTAGGGTATCGATCGAATGCCTCCGGGGCTTGGGTGTAGAGTAAATTGCATTTGCACGCAGACTCTTCCTCTTGGGACCCTCACCCTATCCCTCTCCCTGCCATGACAATCTCGTTCCCAGGCTCTGCCTGGGAACGCAATTCCTAGGTGTGGTAGCACCATAGCCTCACGACATGCCCAGGCTCTGCCTGGGCATGAGGGAAGCCCATAAACAAGATTGACAGAATACTAAGAGCCTTCATCCCTTCATAGTACGTGTACGGTTACGGCCTCTGCGGTTCGCAGCAATTTGACGGTGAGTACTTTTGTTGACGCCTGCCACTGCCATCCTTGCTCTGCCAGATCCAGAGAGTGGACTGCATCAAGAAACGATAGCGGCGCGCCGTTACAGAGTACTCCATGCACCGTCTCTTGGTGATGAAAATTTATGATGTAGCCTCGTTCGAGTACTTGCTTGGTGAACTGGCCCTGCGCCTTGCCCATCTCTAGCGTGAGCCCACCCGCCTGCAGGGCAAGGTGAAAGAAGGTCCGGGCATAGGCCCCAGTACGATAACCTGTCGTTTCCCCATCATCCTCGTATAAGGTCAGACGAGATTCGGCTTGCCCCGCTCCTGGGTAGATGTCCAAAGTTAACGGATCTAAGGGTCGCTCTCCTAGGTGCTGCATCTCTGGGCCCAGGGGCAGCATCGCGCCTTGCCGAATGAATAACGGTAAGGTGTCGAGTGGAGCGAAAACCGTCACCGTGCATGGCCCTACATGGAGTGCATCGCTCCAGAAGTCAATCCAATTACCGGCGGGCAGGTAGACCGTGCGCTCTGTGGCGCCTTCATCCACGACCGGCGCTACCAGGATATCGGGTCCAAAGAGATATTCATCCTCCAGGTTCCATACCCGTGCGTCCGTGGGATATGCGAGCACAAGCGGACGCATGATCGGCGTCCCGGTTTCACATGCCTCGGCGGCGGCCGTGTAAATATAGGGCAGCAGTCGATAGCGCAGCGTGAGATATTTGCGACAGATGTCCTCGACTTCGGGTCCGAACTGCCACGGCTCGCGCAACTGGGTTTGGTCGCCGTGCGGACGAAACAGCGGACAAAAAGCGCCAAACTGAAACCAACGAACGTAGAGTTCCGCGGTACAATGTCCAGCAAAGCCAAACCCGCCAATATCCGTGCCCCACATGGGGATCCCGCTCATGCCCACGTTCAAGCCTAGCGCTGGCTGCTTGCGAAGCGCCGCAAATGTCATATCTACATCGCCGGACCACAATGCAACGCCATAGCGTTGTGACCCTGGGAACGCGGAGCGACTGAGGATAAAAAGACGTTGGTGCGGAGCATACTGTTGATGGGCGTCGAAGATCGCTTGTTGCATTGATAGGGCCGCCACATTATGGACAGCCGCCGCCGGTCCGGCATAATGCGCCATGTCTTGAAAGTGTTTGGCTGGCTCATTGAGGTCGGTCCACCACCCGGCAATGCCCAGTTCGATCAGCGGTTGATGTTTAGCCGCCCACCAGGCGCGAGTTTCTGGATGAGAGAAATCAAGGAGTGCACACTCGCCCGGCCAGAAGTCAAACGTGTACGGGGAGCCATCGTAGTGCTTGGCGAGATAGCCCTTGGCAAGTGCTTCGGGATAATTACGACTCTTCTTCGTAATGTACGGCTCTTCGATCACCATCAAGTGAAACCCCTGATCTTTGAGTTTGGCGATCATGTCTTGCGGATCAGGCCAGTCAAATGGCTGAAAGGCTAAATCGCCCATCTCCTGAAACCAGAACACGTCGAGGATCAGGGCGTCACAGGGCAGTCTTTTTTCGCGAAACGTTCGAGCGATGTCTTCGAGTTCTTCACGTGAACGATAACCGTAGCGAGATTGCAGCAAGCCAAAAACCCAGCGCGGCGGCAAGGGGGGAAATCCTGTAAGCTCTAGTTGAGTGCGTAGCAGCCGCGGAAGGTCAGGACCATAAGAAACGTAGTATTGCAAACCTCCGCCCCGAGCCTGATACGCAAACGTCTGCGGATTTGTGGCGCCGAGATCCCAGGTTGCCCTGTGAGGGTTATCAACCAGCAACCCATAGCCGCGCAGACTGAACAGTGAAGGAAAAATCGTTGCGGCTGGGGGAGAGTGTTGGTTCCACACTTCATGTAAGTGTCCCCGATGATCAAGGTCAACATGATCGACAAGTTGATTTGTTTGACCTATCCCGTAGAAGTGATCTTCGATAGCCAAGCGATAGCGCAAGGCGTAATCCCAATACGCCCACGACAATCCGCCTTCGCCGACCTCTTCGAGAAACACGTGGCCGTCAGCTGCGAGATAGCGCAGATGAAACGGGTCACGAACAGCTTCGATACAAAGTTCTCCCAGTTGTACTCGCACGGTGTCTGAGGTTTCCGTGATGATCGGCGCTGCTGTTGCCGGCCAAGAGCGACGCTGGACCGCATGCGTATCAAATCCACGCTGAGTGTACAGCCGCCAATGGGTTGGCTCCCAGGTATGGCGAATGACGTTAGGTAACACCGGCGTCAGAATGAGTGCAGAACTCTCGAAAGAAAACACGACATCTCGGTTGCGTTGTGTAACCGAGAGCAACTTGCCTAGGGTTCCCACAGTGATTGGCATACCCACATTATAAAAGAAGATATTGCGAAGGGGAGAGTGGAGCCGGATGCAACGATTTTCATTCGCTGAAGGAGGCGACGCGCCGGGCGCAGTGCATCTATAGAAACGCTCCAGCAAGATCTGGAA
This sequence comes from uncultured Enterobacteriaceae bacterium, assembly GCA_964618735.1. Classification (GTDB taxonomy): domain Bacteria; phylum Desulfobacterota; class Binatia; order Bin18; family Bin18; genus SYOC01. The sequence goes on along the minus strand of CAZUFQ010000071.1, from coordinate 1,715 downwards.
TGGCAAATAGACAAGGAAAATCAGCTTTCGGTCCCCTCGCCCCTTGGGGGAGAGGGCCAGGGTGAGGGGAAACCCTGCTTTCAACACCCTCTCCTGTATCCTCGCCCTTCAAGGGAGAGGAGAAAACGTAGACGTGGTGCACCAACATCTTGGTGTGTTCCGCATATAGGTGCACAAATAGAAATGTACACAGTTCAGTACGCCCGGGCGTCGGCCATTGGGTTCCTCTCATGAGAGCCCATAGATCTTCGCGACATTATCTCCCAGAATCAATTGTTGTTCACTGGTGCTTAACGAAGAGATGGCCGCTTTTGTTTCTTTTACTGCTGCTGGACTGGCGTCAAAGTGTGGGAAATCCGAGGCCCAGATAAACTTGTCCGCGCCGCAGTGCTTCACCATCTCTGGGATAGTGGTTTCATCTGGGTCAAAGGAGATCCAACATTGACGACGAAAGTATTCACTGGGGTAGTGCTTCAGGCCAGTCTTCCAACTCAGCAATTTATGCTTGGCGTCCAAGCGTTCCAGGAAATGAGCGATCCAACCTCCGCCTGTTTCTAATAGCAACACTTTCAGTTGCGGGAAGCGATCGAACACCGCTCCCTGGCACAACGCGGCAAAGGCGGCCTGAACGTCGAACATTACCACACTGAAACGGTAACCATGTAGAGGACTTTGCACGGCGGTGACCGATTCGCTCATCTTCCACTGATGGCCGAGGAAATATTCATTCAAAGAGACATGAAATCCAATGGGCATATCCGCTTCTTGCAACGCCGCCCAGAAGGGATCATAGGCGCGATCCCAGTACGGGATCTGACTCGGAGGGGCCGCACGCATAAACGCGCCTTTGACGCCGAGTTTTGCGACGCGCTTGACCTCTTTGATCCCTTCATCAATATCAAGCAGCGAGATGTGGGCCGCAGGAACAAGCCGTTTGGGATTTGTGCTGCAAAAGTCAATGATCCAGTTATTGTACGCGCGTACATACGCCGCGGCTAACTGAGCGTCTTTGACTTCGACTTCCCACGCCAGACCGAGAGATGGAAAGAGCACCGCTGCGTCCAGTCCTTCCTCGTCCATCAGACGCAAGCGAGCCGTCGGCTCATAGGCCCCCTTCGGGCCGTCGAAATAACTGAACTTTCCCGACGTGGCGATTTCTTGATAAGGTTGACCAATACCCCCCACCGCGGGACCCATTCCTCGCAAGTTGACGGAAGGGCGGCCGTCAATCAGGAAGTATTCCACCCCATCCTGACCTTTTTCCATGCGGATCGCCCGATCTTTGTATTGATTTTCCAGGTAGCGGGACCACAGATCCGGCGCTTCAAGAATGTGACCGTCGGCATCAATGACTTTTCCCTGCATCATAACGCTCGCCTCCTTTTGTACATGGTGTACAGTTGCGTGTTATGTTCCGAGGAATGAGTCCAGGTCAACTGAAATACCGCCAGACTCCAGCAAGTATGATCATGATTGGCGCCAGGACTCACTCTTCGCGTTCAGTTTCCCCACAATTCTTGTAGCACTGTCGGCTATGGAGCGGAAGAAGAAGCAAAGGTATAGAATTGCTTGATCTCACACGCTAGCCGAAAGGGGGACTATCTTATGGCGACCGAGACATGGCGACATGGCTTTGTTACTACTAACGGGTTGATAAAGGGGAGCGTGCAGGATGAAGTTCTCCGAGCTGGTAGATCAAGCCGTTGAGTTTCTGC
>CAZUFQ010000070.1:0-13754 GCA_964618735.1 uncultured Enterobacteriaceae bacterium | reverse complement strand
GCGGGATTGTCCGGCGCAGGAATAACATAAGAATTCAGCCACAGGTCAGCGCCTTTCTCAGGTCCCTCAGCCACTGTCGCCAATATGATCTGGAACCCCCGCTGAATGAACTCGAGCGAATACGGCCAGCCGCCAAGCGCCGGTCCAACTAGGATAAGAGCCTGCACCATCTCCGGATGTTCGAGAGTAAAATCAGTGGCAATACCTCCACTCATTGAGCCGCCAATAAGAACGGCCCGCTCAATGTTGAGGAAATGGAGCAGTTGGTACAAGTCCTCAACGTGAGAGAATGGCAGTCTGCGAGCCTCTGATTTTCCATAGCCGCAGACGTCATAACGAATTACATGATAGTGCTCCGTAAACGTGTTGAACTGTTCGTCCCATTCCAATCTGTTAAGAAGTCCTCCATGAATGAGCACCAAAGATGGTCCTTTTCCAGCAGTTTCATAGTACAGCCTCGCGCCATTGACCTCGGCTGCAGAAGTAGCCTCTTCAGCGTATGCAAGCGGGAGCGTCAAAAAAAATACAATTAGCACGTATGCGAACGTCTGTTTTGCCTTGCTCATCTTGTCCTCCCCATTTTTTGTAGGGCCAGACTGCCCTCTGCACGGTTTGTGAGCCTACACTCTACATACGCCCGAACAGAAATGCATAACGAAAAGGAAAGGAATAGCGAAGGAAATGTGAGGATTTGCGAAGGGACAGACGAGCTGTGGCGAAAAGTGTCTGAGGAGCACGGATTGAAAACCGAAGAGGCTCGGTTTGAGCAGTAGTTTCTTTTGCTCCCTTCTGTAAAGTTCAATTCGGATTAAGAGCGCTGATCCGTTGGACCTCGGTCATAACCTGCGCCTGCCGTCTTTGGGTAGCCATCACCTCTGCCAATAAAGTAGCCGTCCGTGGACAGGACGAATCGAGTGTGGCTGCCTTTTGCAAGTAAAGCGAAGCTTGCTCCAAACTATTGGGATTCTGACTCCACGAGAGCCAGTCACGCCATGCTATCCAACCTAAACTTGCATATGCCGCCGCATAGGCAGGGTCGAGTTCTAAGGCTCGCTCTAACATCCATCGTGCTTGGACCATAGCCTCGGGTGTAGACCGGTCATAATACTCCCAGCCTTTGAGCAGCGCTTCTAAAGCGGCTTGGTTCTTGGCAGACACTACCCACCAGTGACATATCCTTAGTTCCGCCTGGGCGAGGTCAGGAGTAGACGCAAGGGTGATCGGCGCCGTCGGCTGGAGTAATATCGGCGACCGTAGGGCCAGGCTCCCCACTGCAACCAGCCAGCCCGCTACAAACAGGCAACAGACCATTAGTAACTGCCTGTTCTGTCGGGATGACCAAAACGCCAGTTGCATTTGCTGTTCTAGAGCTGCGGCTAGAAATTCCCTTGAGAACGTTTCTAGTTTCTGGGTTCTCGTTTCCTGTTCCTCGAAGTTTGGACCAGAAACTAGCAACCTGGAATCAGAAATCGGCGGAGTCACAACGATTGGAGCAACGAACCGATACCCACGACCATGTACAGTCTTAATAATTTGCTGCTGCGCCCCAGTGTCCTGCACTGCTTTCCGCGCTTTTGCTACGCAGTAGGTAAGCGCTGCATCCCCTACAACTTGACCCGGCCAGAGTTTGTCGAACAATTCTTCTCTGCTCACGGCCCGATCACGATGAGCAATGAGGTAAGCAAGAAGTTTAAAGGCTTGCGGTTCAATTGCAACAACTTCTCCTGATTGATAAAGTTGATAGGTCTGTTCGTCGAGTTCAAAATTACCAAAGACGCAACTCATGACCAGCTCCTCTCCTCTGCAATGAGGTCCTATCTCAACCCCGCTTTATACAGTGCATCAAGAATGCGTTGCAAATCTTGCGGCTCTTTGTACGGTAGGCGTTGCCGTCCTAGTTCAAGAGAGCCTAGAGGACACAGCCGTCGACATTCAGCCATCTCGGCTTCAGCTTCGGCCTGACGCCCCAACTCTGCATAAACCGCCGCGAGATGCACATGCGTGGGAAGATAGTCCGGATTCCGCGTCAACGTCCGCTTCAAAGCGGGGATCGCTTCGTCATAGCGGCCTAGCAGCAAATAGGAATGCCCTAGCAGCGTCGAGGAATAAGCAGCCCCTCCCGGATCGAGACGCATCGCTTTCTCTACTAACAAACTGATCGCCTCCTCCGGACGCCCGGCAAAATTAAGAATGCTCGCCAGCACCATATACCCGTAGGCGAAGCTGGGATCGAGCGCAATCGCTTGCTGCGCCTCGTCAATTGCCTGGTCATGCTGCTTTTTCAGGAGATAGACGTCAGCAAGAAAAGTGTGGACCGCAGGGAGCGTAGGGTCCAGGGTGTATGCGTGCTGGGCAAGCTCCAGGGCGTGCTCCCGCGTCTCATCCGAAAGGTCCCAGACAGAGATCCAATCGAACATGTACGTCCGACCGAGACCGATGTAAGCCACTGTAAATTTGGGATCGAGCGCGACCGCCTTCTCAAACATCTGCCTTGCTTGGGCGTTCGCCGCCTGCGTGAACCGGAAGTGATATTCCCAGCCGCGTGCAGCATAGTCATACGCTTCAACATTGTCCGTGGAACGGTAAGCCAATGACTCACCTTCTTTGAGCTTCACGGCCAACGCCGTCACGATATTTTGCGTAATTTCATCTTGGAGTGCAAAAATGTCGGTTAGCGGACGGTCGTATCGTTCAGCCCACACATGATAGCCAGTCGCCGTGTCCACCAGTTGCGCCGTGATGCGCACTCGCTCCCCATCTTTGCGCACGCTTCCTTCTAAAACGTACTGCGCCCCTAGTTCTCGTCCCAGTTCTTCGACTTTTGCCGGCTTGCCTTTATACGTATAGACAGAGTTGCGAGCGACAACGAACAAACCTGAGATACGCGAGAGCGCGGTAATCAAATCTTCTGTGAGACCATCCGCAAAGTAATCCTGTTGTGTTTCGCCGCTGAAATTCACAAAAGGCAACACTGCCAGTGAGGGCTTCGCAGAAAACGCTGATGGCGCCGTTTGTTTTGTCCGTCCTCCGCCACCAAAGGGAAAAGAATAGGAAAAGAACAGCCAAGCGCTGAGCCCTCCACTGATGAAGAGGACGGCCACAAGGAACAATTTCCTGAACCACGCGGGTTGAATGCGCACAGGGAAAGGAGAGACTTGAGCGCTCCGTTCTGATGAAACTTGCTCGGCAGGAAATACAGGAGCAAAGGACACAAGGGCGGGAGAAGAGGCTTGCCCTGCCGTGTCCCCCTGAGCTGGTTGGAGGAGCATAGGCGTCTCGTCTCTGCGTTCAGTGACGGCGGCGATAAAGCGATACCCTCGACCGTGTTGCGTCTTGATGATCTGCTGGCGGCCGCCATCATCGTCCACCGCTTTCCGTGCTTTCGCCAGACAGTGCGTGAGTGCAGCATCACTAATCACCTGCCCCGGCCACACATGTTCGATCAACTCGTCTTTGGTGACGACACGATCGCGCGAGCGCAACAGACAGACGAGGACATCAAGCACCTTTGGTTCAAGCTTGAGCGGCTCACCGGAACGGCGCAACAAATACAGGCGTTCGTCGAGTTCAAAGTCGCCGAACTCGTAAATCATGAGCGTAGCCTAGCCTTATTCTCCATGAGCAACGGTTAGCGACCATATTGCTGCAGCGCATTGATCGAATGCGCGGTCGGAGTATTCGTCGCTACCTCTTCATTGAAATACCACTCGGTTTGCCACTCAGCGGGGTCTTTAAACCCCGATGGAGCATCGACCACCGTAGCGTGCGTCTGTTGGAGATCAATGAGAACCCAGTTCGGCATAAACGGCATCTCCTCAGCGTAGTGATACTGCGCTCCGTTTTGAGGTTTTATCGGATAGTTGTCGTAAGGTTTCCTCGTATAGAACACGCTATGGAGAAGACTCTTCCACAATTCTCCGCGCTGATTGTAGATTTCAGTGATCACGGGAAAAAAGAAATCTTGATCGATATACAACACTCGCTTCGAGTAGGCATACAACGCTGAATAGTTCGCGGGAGTTCCCTCCACTACCCATACACGACGCTTTTCCCATGACACACACGGCAATGCGGCGACAATACCGTGGGCGCCGTCGCGCGGCGCACACCATGCCGCACGATCCCCATACTTTCCACTGTGGACCACAGCAAGAATATCCTTCTCCGCTAAGACACGAAAATTCCAATAGGGAATGTTGCCATTGAAGCCCAGGAATGAATCAATGTCGTAATCTGTTCCTAAGATTCCACCTAAAGGACCTCCTCGGTCGGCCACACTGAGGCGTCGGACTCGTCTCGTTTCCGGATAGTATGCGTAGGTATCATCAGCCATAGTTGGCTCCAGGTAACGAATGTCGAGGACTGCAAATCCTTTGAGATCATTCGGGAGAAAATAGGGACCGAAAAGGTTGGTGCGACGGATAGACGGCGAGTGCAGGATCTCGGGCTTCGGATCCATATAGAGTCGTCCCATCCACATCAATTGTCGCCACAGGGTTTCATAGGTTCTCTCGACCTCTCCTTTATTATTGATCAATTCCCCGAAAAGCTCCGCGCCGGCGTTGTCGAGATGGTACGGGCCTCGGCTATGATTCCACATTATGCGGAATCCTGCCAAGGCGTCGTTGATGTCAATAATGGGAAACGGGCAGCCAGCCACATAGTCGTACAGGTCTTTGCCATCAGCCGCAAGTTTGACTTGGCTGGCGTATTTGGCTGTGGCCTCTCGATATGCCTGCGGCCACTGAACCTTTTTTGTCTCAGTGATGAGCATCGGCATCCCTCGCTCGACCATCCAGCGAGTCGACGGCGTCAGCACATCCTCAACCTGCGCTAGAGTGTCTTTGGTCACTGTCTCTCCTGGCTGCGCAGCGCCCAATGCGCGACCAGGGAGGGTCAGAATGAACACGAGTCGCAGGAGGCGAAAGCACAGGACGGCATAGTTCATTGAGCACTCCTTCATACGGCTATTCCAGCGGTTGTAAGCCAGAATTGTATCCGTCGGAAGTCGTCTCCGACCTCCGTAAGGAAATCGTTAGACTTCGTCAGGAAATCCCCGGAAAACCGTTGGCTCTCACTCAAGCTTCTGCCGTCTCCTTCCTTTACAAAATGGGCAGAACTTTTTGTGAAGGAGGAGAAGGAAACTATGCATTTACCTATGTTCAGGGTGTATGGTGATAGTTTGCTCTGCATAATACTTGCTTTGGCGACTATGCTTGTATCCACCAATTCAGTAAGCGCGTTTCCAGGCATAGGAGCAGGAGAGAATCCCTGGGCAGACATGTCGAGGACCCCCTTTGAGCTGCAGATGAGCGGCGTGATTAATCCAGAGACCGAAGGGGCCGGGGGGGATAGCATCGCTGTAGTGACGCTTGGCATCGGCCAATACCATGAAACCTATAAATTTGAAATCGTTAAGCTGGAATCGCCCCCAAATCCGCAATTAAGTCCAGCTATGATCCTTCAGAAGCAAGGCAAACGCCAGTACGACTTTGAGCTGATCGGACCTGCAGAGCTGCTCTCAAAAGTGGCGCAGGCCGAACCAGGCACGCCCCTCAAGATCGTCGGGATGTATCAACAACGCGGACAACGCCTCGAATTGGTCAGTGTTGATGTTGTTGGTATGGACAAAAACTAGGCCAAAAAGACAGAAGCACGCTAGTGTCTGCGCCAAAAAGGAGAGTATTTACCTATGACCTGGTCAATACGCACCCTCTGGTTTTGTGCCCTGACTGCGTTGATAGTCACGGCTCCAGGCTGCATCCCCAGGCCCAAGAATCCGATATTCCCTCTTCCACCTCTTATTGTCCACGCGCCAAACGCCACATGTGAACAGGTGAACCAGATCGCCTACAGTATCGTGAGGGAAAACTATGCAGTGTCTTCGTTTACCCCAGCGACCCCCACCAGTCCAGGAGTGATTGAGGGCTCCCGCCCAAAACCTGCTGGATGGGATGATACTGTCCGCGTCACCGTTTCCTGTAGCGGCGAGGCCCAAGCGCAAGGCGATTACGGCCTCTCCTTTCTTAGTACCTTAGGAGCACAGAATCGCCGCTTTCCCGAGTACTTTTTTTCGCGCTTCACTGGCATGATCGACGCTGCCCAACGAAAAGAGCGGGGAGAGGAGAAACTCCCTCAAGGACAAATGCAGGTGAAGCTCCAGCCATTGACGGGGTTCGACACTACGGTGGAGTTTGGCCAAGACCTTTCCAGCGTCCTGCCCGTGCGGGTTGAAATCCTTAACACGACAACTCGCTGGTACACATTAGAAGTGGAGAGGCTGTATCTCCTCACAGCTCAAGGCGTACGCGTCCCTCCAATGAGTGGAGTAAGCCATTCAGTGTATCCGAAACCTCCACTTGACGCACAAATGATTGCTCCTGGCGCGACGCTCAAAGGCTATCTCTATTACCCGCCTGGCTCCTACACCGGAGCGCGGGGCACCCTATTGGAGGAAGAGAGCCAAGAACGCGAGGGATTTGAAGTGCAGTTCTAGGAAGAGAAGGAGAAAAGACCACTATGAAGAAAACCCTACTGGCCTACTATTTACTCACAGGAGTTTTCTCTATCTGCTTGACAATAAAAAGCCATGCTGACGTTAACCCTGGAGACACCATCACGAAAGAGAATGTCGCACAGGCCGAAACACTCCTCACCCCAGCTACACGTTGGATGGTTGAGCACGGGATGACAATGTCAATCATTGCCACAAAAAAAGTGCACTGGCCCAAAGCGTACCAGGATGCAACCGAGAAGTATGCCGCGCAAGTCATTATTGACCCTGACGGGCGCGATATCGCCAATTATGTGGCGGGGTGTCCGTTTCCCACAATCGATATCAACGATCCGCTGGCGGGGTTCAAGGTTATATGGAACCATGAACAACCACCATACCTGATTGACAATCTGGGTGTTGAATACGTTGCCGAGTTGGTGGATAACAGCGGATCGGTAGCACGCACCTACGAGAGTACTTTTCACCAACTCATGTGGATGGGCCGACTCTACACGGAGCCAAAGCCCACGATCGCTCACAATCCGCCCCTGCGTCGCACAGAATGGTTCGGTCCTCTTACCCAGCCCAACGACCTTAAAGGATTGGTTTCCATCCTCTTTCGTTACACTCCTCGTGATACGGCGGATGACATTTATGTGTACGCTCCTGAACGGCGCAAAGTCGCGCGCGTCAGTATCGCTAACCGGAGCGACGCCCTCGGCGGTTCAGATTTCGATTTTGACTCTTTCTATGGGTTCAATGGCAACATTCCTCACTGGACCTTCCGGATCTTGGCGGAGAAGGAGTTGCTCGCCGTTGTCCACAGTGGCAAATATGGAGACAGTTCAGCTTGGTGCGCCCCGCGCGATGGCAAGCACGGCATTCTGTCCGCCCTACCCTGCGTCTCCTGGGAAAAACGTCGCGTATGGATCATTGAAGGAACCCCTACCGCGTATCCACGAGAGTATGGGTACTCGAAGCGGGTGCTCTATATGGACCAGGACTTCTTTGCTCCTCTTATTCAAGAAATGCACGATCAGAACGGAGAACTATGGAAGGCGATGGTGGGATGTATTTCTTATACAACAAAACCGTATGAAGGCTACCCTGCGAGACCGCTTGCCGGGGGGAAATATAATTATGAGGATGAGTGGCCGTTCACATCGCACTGGGCGCTGGTCGATCTACAAACAGGCTCAGCTACTACAGGAGATTCGCCACCAGCAAATAAACAGCCGTCAGAATGGCGGACGGAGTGGTACTTCAACGAACCTATTCCTAACAATACCCCCGAGGTCTACTCCCCAAACTATCTGACGCGGAGCGGACACTAAAGGTTGATGTAGTCTACAATGTCACGAATCGCGACGACGCCGTGTATGAGAAAAAGTAGACTAAATAAAGCTTGATCAGTCACCAAATAATGCACGTGCACATCAATCAGACTGGGCAACAGGTGATTCAGTTTTTTCTTGTTGCTCTTCGAGTGACGGAGAAGGCTGCGCGCTGGAAGCAATCTTGGGAATCAAAAGCAATGTCCCTTCCGCATGAGCAAGAATATCAGTTTCATCCATCCACATCGGATGATAGGTAACCTCCGCTGACTGCACTAAAGGTTATCAGAACAATGACGCCTCGCTTCAACCATTTCCCCATGGTTTTTGCCTCTCGGGAAAAGAGAGCACGGAAGTAGACAAAAAATCTTGACGAAAAACTGGTGATTTACGGAAGAAGTGTGATGGTAGACGGACCAAACCGAAATAGCCTCGTGCTCAGGAAAAGAGAGGAAGTTTTTCTGTTCGTCATTCTCGCGAACGCGGGAATCCAGTTTTCTTTTCCTGGATTCCGGGTCTCGCTATGCTCGCCCGGAATGACGGGCCGCCTTCAGTGTCTGGCGCCGATGAAGTTTGTGGGGGTGGCGCCGTTACAATCCTATCCCAATAGCGCCCCGCTTTTCAGCTTAACCCTACCTTGCTGAGCGCAACAATTACTCGTTCAGTCTCTGCTCTATCTTGATAAGGAAGTCGCGCCTTCAATCCGTTCGCTGAGAGCTGCGGCGTGAGGCGACGGAGCACGGACAATTGCTCTTTCGCTCGGATACGCTGTCCCATTTCACTGTACAGAACCGCGAGGAAGAGGCGAGCAGAAGGAAAATTCGGATTGTGCGTAACCGTGCGCTGCAAAGCAGCAACCGCCTCATCGCACCGATGGAGCGCTCGATACGTAAAGCCCAGGCTAGCGGAGAACAAGGCTGCGGATTGTGGTTCCAGCTCCATCGCTTTTTCGATTAAGTGGATTGCTTCCTGTGGCCGTCCGACGCTGACCAACATCTCAGCAAGCATCGCGTGTGCCCAGGCGTAGCACGGCTCAAGGGCTAGACTGCGTTCTGTTTCAGCAATGGCCTGCGTATGTTGGCGCCGGAAGAGAGAGACATAGCCTAACGTCAAATGAGCCACTGCCAAAGTATCGTCCAAGGCCACCGCTTGTTGGGCAAGCATCAAGGCGCGATCAAGTACGAGCGGCTCTGGATTCCATAGCCACGTCCATTCCAACAAATAGGTCCACGCTAATGCAGCGTAGGCAGCAGCATACTGCGGATCAAGCGAGATAGCCTGCTCGTACATACGTCGCGCTTGGAGAAGCGACGCTGAGGCAAATTGGAACAGATAGTTACGTCCTCGCATAAAATAAGCGCGAGCCTCCGGATGAGGCGAGGAAAATTGCGGCGGGAGTACAATCTGTTGCTTCTGTCTTCTGTATGTTTTTAAAGCACCTTCAACAACAGGGAGAATGAAACGATAGCCGCGTCCATACACGTTGTGGATGGATGAAGGGCCTGTTCCGTTCTGCAGCGCTTTACGCGCCTTGGCAATGCACTGTGTCAATGAAGACTCAGTCACTACTTGTTCGGGCCACAGATGCGTGAGCAGTTCATCTTTCGTTACTACTCGGTCACGATAACGAATCAGATAGACAAGAACATCAAAGGCTTTTGGCTCAAGAGCAACAGGTTTTCCTGCACGTCGTAACTGATACAAGCGTTCGTCAAGCTCGTAGAGTCCATTGATGGAGACAGCAAGAGGTGACGATGGGACAATTGGCGCTTTGGCGAGCGCTGTGGATCGTGATTGCACTTCGATCCACGCTTCCAGGTTTGTCCGGCAAAAACGCCACTGCTCGCCGACTTTGAACGCGGGCAGTTCTCCCTGTTGCGCCATTGTGGCAATGGTTTTCTCGGCCACTTTGAGCAACGCAGCGACTTCTTTAAGCGTGAGGATCTCGTCAGTCATAAGGCTCTCTACGGAGAGCCCTTAGCAAAGAACGTTAACGAAATCTAGAGGTTGGACACGCATCCAGTATCAATCTGGAATCCTAGAGGCCGCGCCCACAATAAACTGTGGTGGATACAGGAGAACAATCACCGGCAGAAGCGACACTGTGGCCAGGAAACTGACTCCCATCCACAGCGCCAAGAGTAATCCCATCTCCGCATCAAAACGCAGATGCGACCATGTCCACAATAGGGATCCGACAATCATTGTGAGCGCCGTGAACGCAACAGACTTGCCCGCCGTGGCTACAGCAACAGAAACCGCTTCCCGCAAGTTTCTCCCGGTGTGACATTCCTCGATGAAGCGACTAACAATGTAGAAACCATAGTCAATGCCAAACCCTACTCCGACCGTGACGACTGGCAGCGTGTTCACGTTGATGCCGATGTGGCGAACGCTCATATAGGCGTTAACGACAGCGTTCGCCGCTAACAGCGGGATCGGGAGGTAAAGCCCAGCCGCCCAAGATCGGTATGTAAACACCACAATGATGAAAATGGTGGTGAACCCCAGCACGTTGACCAGCGCGTCATTCTTGAGTAGCTCCTCGTTGGCGGCGGCGAGCACTCCCACCGCTCCTCCAGCCAGACGAAACCGCGCCGCCTCTAGTGGATGCGTGTGAATGTAGTCACGCGCGAGTCTGATAATACGTTTAAGCGTCTCGCTTTTATGATCTGTGCAGTAGAACCGGATTGGCGCCACTCGGTAATGAGAATCAATGAGACAACTACTCCGTTGATAGGACATGTTGGCAAATAAAGCAGACAGCAAGAGCCGCGCGCGCCGCTCTGTCCGCGGCAGCACCGCCCATTTGGGATCAAAGCCGTTGAAATAGACATTGAACGCAACGAGGACATCAACAAAGGAGATTCCAACCATCACGGCAGGATCGCGCTCAAGATATCGTTGAAACTGCTCAATTGCATGGAACACCTCTGGGGTCGCCAGCGAGGCTTGTTCTCCCCGGCGTTCGATCATCACAATCAGTTCTTCTATGCCGCCAAAGCGTTCCTGAATATGCTGATGTGAGGTATTGTAGGGTTCGTTCGGTCCCAATAAAGATGTTGTCGCGGTAGGGTCGCCCACCACTAAGTCGGACCAGAAGTAGACGCTGCCGAGCAGCACCACGCCCCAACTCGCCAAGGTGAAGATTCTGCCTGTGGGCGAGAGCATTGCCTCCGTCACAACCGATATGGCTCGGGCTAACCATCCGTGTTCTCGTCGCTCAATTACGCGCGGATCAGGTGCGCGCAGATAGAAATACACAATCGGGTTGAGCAACAGCTCGCTCACCGTGATGGCGAGAATCCACATCGTGGCGCTCACCGCTAATTTTTGTAAAAATGGGATTGGTACGAACAATATGACCAGTAGTCCCAACGCGTCCGTGAGGATACCGGAAAGGGTCGGAACGAACAGCTCGGCAAAAGAGGCGATAATCGCTGGCTCCTTCCGCCAACCGGCCCTTTTATATTCTTCGTAGTAACGATCGTGCATTTGCACGGAGTGACTCACGGCGCGGGCAGTAATGAAGAAGGGAATCACCAAAGTGAGGGGGTCGAGACTGAAGCCAATCAGACTGATGAAGCCCAGCCCCCATATCGCTGAGATGGCTCCAGTGATCGTTGGTCGCAGCGCGCCGCGGATGTCGTGGAAGTACCCATACAACAGCACCCAGAGTAACACCGTAGTCGCAAGGAAAATGAAAAACGCTTCCTTGGCGTAGCAATAGACCCAACCGTACAGCCACACCTCTCCGGTCACGAAGATGCGCGTGTTCTCATCAGTAAACGGCTCGATGATGGCATGCGTGATTTCGTCGAACACACGACGGTGGTCCAACCGCCCTTCGATGAAAGTCGCACGCATCATTGTGGCCTTTTCATCGAAGGACACTAATACGCCGTAGAGGTTCGTCGAAGTCCGGACAATGCGGCGCATAAGCGCAACTTCTTCCGCCGTTTTCGCGACGCGGCCCATGACTGGCTCGACAATTTCCATCCCACGGAGCAAGCGGATGCGCTGCGTGGAACGGTGCGCTAACGAATCGATAAGATCGTGGTTAACACCGTGGATGCCGTCAAGACGTTTGGTGATGTCAAAAATCGCTCGGAGCGTTTTCTCGGTAAAGATCGTACCGTCTTTGACTTCGATCATGAGGGTAATGGTGTTCGCGCCGCCGAACGTCGAGGCGTATTGGTTATGCGTTTGGATGAATTCGTGGTTCTGTGGCAGCAGTTCGTCAAAGCGCGTCACGAGCCGTAAGCGGACCGCAGCTATCGCAAATAGGAGAGTCGTAACCATGACGCTCAGCAGGACCAGTTTGCGGTGGGCAATGAGTTGCTCACCCAGGCTGTAGAGAGACTCACGTGCTTCTGCGCTCATTGAACTCCTACTTTCGCGCGGACGATAAGAAATTAAGTACAGCTCGATTAAATTCTATCGGCTGCTCTAGATGAGGAAAATGTCCCGCTTTGGCGATGGTGACGAGCCTAGCGCCGGCGATCTTCTGCGTAAGCATAGCTGCGACTTTTATTATCTCAGGATCATCCAAAGCACCGACAACGATCAATGTCGGCATATAGATTTCTGCTAATCGTTCAATAGCCGGCGGGCTCAATGAATCAGCGGGCAACGAGGGCGCTAGCGGTGTCTGAAAGCTTTCCACAACGATTGTACGAAATTTTCGCCGGGCTTCTGGATTCTCCGGCGCAGGAATCCAATATGGGTTAGTCAGCCACAAGTCAGCTATTGCTTCTGGACTCTTTCCTGCAATCTCGTGATATGGACGTACTCTCTTCTCAAAGTCAGGAGGCGGATCCCATCCACCAACGACGCCGACAACCAGGACGAGCGCCTTGACCATATCCGGGTGCGCCAGCGCAAAATCTACTGCCATCTCCCCTCCACTCGACGCGCCTATATGACTACGTTCTCTGTCTCTATTCCAAGGAATCGAGCGAGTTCAATGATATCATCAGGGGCAGCATATGATGTGTCATGACCGAGCAACTTTCCTGCTCCTGGCGCATCGAACCGGATCGCCCTTTGGTGTTCAGCAAACGCCATGAATGGCTTATCCCACTCGCGGCTGTTCAACAATCCGCCATGGATAAAGACGATTGGTGGTCCCTGTCCTCTCGTTTCGTAGTACAATTTTGTACCGTTGACCTCCGCGAGACCTGTCTTTGTCTCGTCGCAGTTCACTGCGGCTTTTGTCGGGTGGCATCACGTTGGTCGACGCGTAACACTTTGCTTTTGTCTATCTTTTCTTTAGAGCTGAGGACGGCCCCAGCCTCTCCTTGTTGTCTCAATATGCTGTGTCACCGCCAAGGCTACGTCTTCCCGCCAGGGGCGCGCTACGATTGGAACACCACTTCTTCTTAGCTCGACTTTATCCATTGGGGGTGACTTTGAAAGCAGAGCGACAGGTATGTAAGCTGGTCCTCACTCGTGTGCCAAAAGCGGTGAGGCATGCTCACTATTCCTGTCGCTCTGAGCCGGCTGATTGTCACATTTGCTGCCTTCTTTTCCAAGCGTGTCTGGGCACACGTCGAGGTATTGGGGGTAGGAGCGCGGCTGGCCCCCGGCAAACGCACGGTGACGGCCGTGTTAGGGGTGATGGGGGTAAGCCAGGAGGAACAGTTGCAGAAGTAGCATCGGGTGCGGAATCGGGCGCGGTGGTCGAGGGTGGCGGTGGCCCGCGTGCTGCTCGGCCTGGTGGTGGCCACCGTTGGCCCCGCCGGTCCCGTCGGTCCCGTCGTCAGTGGCCTCGACGACCCCTTGGAACGGCGGCGGGGGGCGAAGAGCAAAGCCAAAGGGAGGTATCGCGATCCGGTGCGCTCCTTGCGTTCTCATAGGGTAAAGGCCAGCGGGTTGCGCTGGCTCTGGGCCTGGTTCGGCTGTTGCTGCTGTTTGTCGCGCTG
>CAZUFQ010000069.1:0-13806 GCA_964618735.1 uncultured Enterobacteriaceae bacterium | reverse complement strand
AGGCTGGAGACACCCAATGGAGAGGCTCGCCTAGGCCGTTCACAATAATATGAACGGGAACAAGCATAGCCGCTAGGCCGCCGCCAGCCGCAAAGAGGGACCACCAAAAGGCCTCGTTTTTCGATCTGGCCATCGTTTAGCTCCTCAGCTTAGTACAATCCAAGCAATAATAAACGAGATTCCCAGCCACGCTGCGTATTGTGGGCCGACAATAAAAGCCGGTGGAACCTTGTCTTCTCCCACACGTACGACAATAGCCTGCGGGGAGACATTGAAAAATGTCACAGTGTGATACACCGCAGCAATGAGTGCTACAATATGGAAAAGAATCCATCCGAACGAGGCGCGGTGATCACGAAACGTCAAATATGCGTCCGTGCCTTGCGCGAGGTGTGACAATTGCACCAGGTAGAATAGAAGAAAAGCCCAAATAAAAACGCTGGTTAACTCGCGCAATACAAAGAGCGTGTAACTGGTCTTCCTTGTCCACCACAAGGGAGAGATAGGTCGTTGGTATGGTCTCATCGCGCCCCCCATGGCAGAATAGATTTTACCAAGTCAAGTGCGCCAGCCGCCTTCTCTTGTTGGATCGCTCCCGCAGGATCAACATCCTTCGGGCAGACCACCGAACACTCGCCAACAAACGTACACTCCCACACCGCTTCATGGCTAAACACCACTTCTTTCCGCTGTGACTGTCCCTGATCACGAGAGTCGAGATTGTAGCGGTGCGCCAACGCGATAGCTGCCGGACCAACGAAGTCTGGCTGTAACCCATAGACCGGGCAGGCCGCATAACAGAGCAAGCAATTGATGCACATACTATACTGTTTGAAATTCGCAAGCTGTGCTGGACTCTGACGATATTCTCCTTCAGAAACTGGTTGTTCTTTTTCACGAACGATCCAAGGCTTTACGCTCTTGAGCTTCTTCATGAAGTCGTCGAGACCAACGATAAGGTCGCGTTCAACCGGAAAGTTTGCCAGCGGCTCAACCCGCACTGTCCCGGGGTAGAATTCCTTAAGAAAAGCCGAACAAGAAAGTCGAGGCGTGCCGTTCACCATCATTCCACAGCTTCCGCAGACCCCCATGCGGCACGACCAGCGGAACGATAGTGAACCATCCGTCTGGTCTTTCAAATAGTTGAGTGCATCCAGAACAACCCAATCTTCACGATACGGCACTGTGAAGTTTTGAAACCTTGGCTCTTGTTCGGTATCAGGACGATACCGGAATACCTCTAGCGTGATAGTGGGCTCAGCCATTACTTATCTCCATACTTTCGTTCAGCCGGGGGATAAAACGTGACAACGACATTGAGATAATCGATACGAGGCGGACCCCCATCGGTGCAATAGGCCAACGAATGCGCCAGGAACTTCTCGTCATCCCGCTTGGGATAGTCAGTACGCTGATGTGAGCCGCGCGATTCTTTACGATTGAGGGCGCTATGCGCCACCGCCTCGGCAATCTCTAACATATTCTCCAACTCCAACGCTGAAGTTAACTCAGTGTTGTAGGTATTGCTGCGATCATCCAACGCAACATTTTTGAAGCGTTCTTTCAGTTCGGCAAGTTTGTCGCACGTTTCCTTCATCGACTTTTCTTCGCGATAGATGCCAGCGCCAGCCTCCATCGTACTCGTCATCTCCGAGCGAATGGCCGCAATACGTTCTTTTCCATCAGTCTTGGCCAGAAAATTTTTGCGAATCCGTGCTTGTTCGTCCTTCGCCTGCGTCTCCAACGCCGGGGTATCGACCTTGGCTTGTGCTTTGGCAAAAGCTGCAGCGGCCCGCCCTGCCTGAGCGCCAAAGACGAGCAATTCAGTCAGTGAGTTTGAACCTAACCTGTTTGCGCCGTTAATACTCACGCATGCACACTCGCCAGCAGCGAAGAGCCCGGCTACCGGCGTGGCGGTTTCAATATCGGTGTGGATGCCGCCCATCATATAATGCACCACAGGACGAACGGGGATCGGCTCGTGCACAGGATCAATACCAGCGTAATTCTCGGCAAGCTCGCGCACGAACGGCAACTTTTTATTGATCTTCTCTTCACCCAGGTGACGGATGTCAAGATAAACAATGTCGCCATAGGGGCCAGGAATCGTATTGCCTTTATCCCGCTCTTTCATGAAGCACTGCGACAGCTTGTCGCGAGGTCCAAGTTCCATCGTGCGTAACTGCGGATGCCGAGGATCGGACACGTCTAATGGTTTGCCAAGGTCATAGTCTTGCAGGTAGCGATATCCGTTCTTATTGACGAGAATGCCGCCTTCGCCGCGAGCAGCCTCAGTGATCAAGATCCCTGTGCCTGGCAAACCGGTCGGATGGTATTGAACGAACTCCATGTCCTTCAGCGGAGCCCCGGCGCGGTAAGCTAACGCCATACCATCTCCAGTTTTAATGGCTCCGTTCGTGGTAAAGGGGAAAATCCTCCCGCCGCCGCCAGTGCATAACACCACCGCCTTAGCCAAGACCGGCTGCATGAGACCGCTGCGCAGCTCAATCGCCGCCACTCCCTGACAACGACCATTTTCCATTAGCAGCTTGGTAGCAAACCATTCATCATAGCGCTTGATGGATTCGTATTTCAGCGAAGTTTGAAACAGGGCGTGCAGAAGGTGGAAGCCCGTTTTGTCAGCGGCAAACCAGGTGCGTTCGATTCTCATCCCGCCAAAGGGCCGCACGGCAACATGTCCATCAGGGTCCCGACTCCATGGACAGCCCCAATGCTCAAGTTGAATAAGTTCGGACGGGGCAGTCTTGACAAAATATTCGACGACGTCTTGGTCAGCTAGCCAGTCAGCGCCGGAGATGGTGTCTCTCATGTGCTCTTCGAGGGTGTCATTTTCTTTGATGACTCCAGCGCTGCCCCCTTCCGCCGCCACAGTGTGACTACGCATTGGGTAGACTTTGGAGACAATTGCGACGTTGAGCTTGGGATCCATTTCCGCCACGGCAATTGCCGCACGCAGCCCTGCCCCACCACCACCGATAATGAGTACGTCATGCACGAGCGCCATGCTTCTTTCCCTCGCCTATCCTGAGCTTCACTTCAGAGAGTGTCACGATTCACACTCCCTTCTGATAAGGTCGCCTAATGCTCAGCTCTATGCATTTTGCGCCAGCACGTTGTCCATCGCAGTCACAAGTTCTTGCACGTGACTGACAGAGACTTGCATTTCTTGCTTTTCTTTTTCACTTAAAGCAAGTTCGATAACTCGCTCTACCCCGCCAGCGCCAATTTGGACTGGAACGCCGAAGTAGACGCCGTTAATACCGTATTCACCTTCGAGATATGCAGCGCACGGTAGAATCTGTTTTTTATCGAAAAGGTAAGCCTCAGCCATTTGGATCGCCGCAGAAGCAGGTGAATAAAACGCAGAGCCGGTCTTCAACAAGGCGACGATCTCTCCTCCTGCTTGACGCGTACGTTTTTCAATTTCTTCAAGACGCTGTGCAGAAATCAGCTGTTCAATCGGCGTACCGGCCACGTTGCAATAACTACGCACTGGCACCATATCGTCGCCGTGTCCGCCAAGCACCATTGCTGCAACGTTCTGCACGGAGACATTCAGTTCTTGGGCGATAAAAGTACGATAGCGTGAAGAGTCGAGGACCCCCGCCTGGCCGACTACCCGATTTTTGGGGAATCCAGTGAGACGCTTACAGAGCGTCACCATAGCGTCGAGAGGATTGGTAATGACGATCACAAACGCATTAGGGGCGTATTTGGCGATACTTTCCGACACGTCACGCATCACCTTGCAGTTAATACCCAAAAGATCGTCACGGCTCATGCCTGGTTTGCGAGCGACACCGGCAGTAACGATGCAAACATCGGAGCCTTGAATATCGTCGTATTTCGTGGTCCCCGAGAGATTGACGTCATAGCCCTCAATCGGTCCCGCTTCGAGGATATCAAGGGCTTTTCCCTGCGGCAGTCCGTCAATAACATCGAACAGCACAACGTCCCCAAGCCGTTTCAATGCGCAGAGGTGAGCGAGAGTGCCGCCAATGTTGCCGGCTCCAATTAGTGCAATCTTTTTTCGCGCCATGAGATGTTCTCAGAATGATTCAAGAAAGAAGGGAGAATTTTGCTGAAGAATTCAGCCCCTTCCCTTGTTCTCTCCGCCTCTTGAGAGCTGGGGGAAACATGCCAAAATTCGCAGAATCTGTCTAGGGGAGGTTCGTGCACGGAAGGAAACAGAGAAGGCGCTTACCCGTCATTTTCTCGAGCGTATAGCCTTCGTCCTTCCTCGTATACATCATTGCCGTAGATGTCATTAATAACAATCAAGGGAAAGTCCTCGATGGTTAAGCAGCGGATTGCTTCTGTCCCTAGATCATCGTACGCAAGCACTTCAGCACTCTTGATATGCTGTGAGAGCAGGGCCCCAGCTCCACCGATAGCGCCGAAGTAGACACATTTCCACTGCCGCATCGCATCACGCACCGCCAAGGAACGAGCGCCTTTGCCAATCATTCCTTTCAGCCCCAAACGCATAAGTTTAGCGGGATCCGAGTCCATGCGGCCTCCCGTTGTGTGCCCGGCAGAACCGAACACCGTCCCTGGTCGCGGCGGCGTGGGGCCGAAGTAATAAATAACTTGTCCATTGACATTAATGGGCAAGGACTGACCTGCATCAATGAGGTCACACAACCGTTTATGGGCGGCGTCCCGCGCAGTCAAGACATAGCCAGAGAGGCGCACTTGATCGCCAGCGCGCAACTTTTCAAGATCGACATCGGCAAGCGGCGTAGTCAGGCGGCGAATGTCATCCCCGGCCATGTTCCCTCTTCATTTTAGAGCACTACTTCTTTATGCCGATGAGCATGGCACTCAATGGTCACAGCAACCGGTAGACTCGCGATATGGCACGGATAGGTATTGATATGAATGGCTAACGCGGTCGTATCGCCGCCATAGCCCTGTGGCCCAATACCGAGTCGATTAGCCTTGGCCAGCAGCTCCTGCTCTAGCACATTGATCACTGGATCGGGATTCCGCTCACCAATCCAACGGAACAGCGCTCGTTTTGACAACAAAGCGGCTTTTTCAAATGTGCCGCCCACACCAACGCCGGCAATCAAGGGAGGACAAGCATCGGGTCCCGCCGTTTTGATACAGTCAAGAATGAACTCTTGCACGCCTTCGGGGCCCTCAGCGGGGATACACATCTTAAATTTACTTCGGTTCTCGCAACCGCCGCCCTTCGCCATAACTCTCAGCGTGAGGCGCTCTCCAGGGACAAACTGGACATGCACAACCGCAGGCGTGTTATCTCCAGTGTTCTTCCGAAGAAACGGGTCGCCAACGATCGACGCGCGCAGATACCCTTCGCGGTAGCCACGACGAACGCCGTTATTGATAGCCTCGTCTAGAAGCCCGCCGGCGATATGAACATCTTGACCAATATCAACGAAACAGATCACAAAGCCGGTGTCTTGACAGTAGGGAAGCTGCTGGGTGCGAGCGAAACGCGCATTCTCTTTGAGTATAGCAAGCACCTTACGACCAGCAGGAGAACGCTCGGTCGCAAGGGCGCGATCAAAAGCGGTCAGCATGTCTTCACCAAGATTATAGTTCGCCTCCATGCACAGCTTAGCGACCGCATCAGTAATCGTCTTTGCATCAATAGTCCGCATGGAAGGAGGCCTGCCAATCTTTACTTTTTATACAAATTAACAATATCAATGTAGTCATGACGCACCGTCAGCTCTGCCCTACTCGTTTAAATTCCGCTTCGGGCTTACGTACATAGGAGGGAATCAACGACCCGATATCGTCGGATTCGCCCCGGCTGAGTCGCTCCCAGGCCATGAGAGCTATCATGCTTCCACGAGGATAGTACTCAGAAAAAGGGAGGAATCGAATTGCCGGACCGCAGCGCTCGTGCAGTAGCTCCTCATATCTCTCAATCCCATCTCCGATAAAAAGGCAAGGAGATTTGAGTTCAGTGAAAAACGCCTCTGGCGTCACAACTTGATCAGAGGCTAAACGCGTGAACTGCCCATTGTGGCGGCGATAGAAGAGAGCGGTGTAGACTTCACCTTTGCGGGCATCGAGCACTGGACACACGAGCCCCTCCCAATCGGAAACTGTCCGGGCAAGTGCTTCTAAAGTAGGGATGGCCGCAACCGGCTGACCTAAGGCATAGGCGAAACCCTTCACTGCGCCGAGAGCGATCCGCAGCCCTGTAAATGAACCAGGACCGATCGAAACTCCGAATCCGTGCACGTCGGAAAGGGTAAGACCGGTACGATTTAGCAAACGTCGGATCAGAGGGAGTAGGGTTTCTGTATGATTAGTGAGCGTGAGGCTCGTTTCTTCGGCAAGCACCTGTTCGTCGGCAACAAGTCCAACGCTAGCCACACGCGTCGCAGTGTCTATGCCAAGAATGAGCATAAGACCGTATGATCAGCCCACTAGCCGCGCAATGTCATTGTAGAAAACAATGACGATCAAGGTCACGATAACCAGAAAGCCAACGCGCCACGCCATCTCACGTGAACGCATACTAAGCGGACGCCCGAGGATTGCTTCGATAGAGAAGAATAGTAGATGGCCACCGTCAAGCACTGGAATAGGCAGGAGGTTAAATACTGCGAGGTTCACATTGATAATCGCAGCAAACCGTAACAAATATTCAAGACCTAGCTTGGCTTGTTGCCCAGCCACTTGAGCGATCAAGATAGGACCACCTAATTCTTTTGCTGACACTTCACCGCGCACTAATTTGACCAAGCTCCCAGCAATCATCTTGGACCACATCCAAGTGTGTTCCATACCAAGGACGAAGGCTTCACCAAGAGAGACCGTCTTCGTTTGTACGGCAGGCATGATGCCAATCACGTATTTCTTGCCTCCATCTCCGCCAGTAGGATCATCATGTAATTCCGGCGTCACTGATAACTCGACCAATTGACCAGTATCACCTTTTTTGACTAATAAATGAGCCTCTTTTCCTTGTACTTGCTGAATCCTCTTCGCCATTTCTTCCCACGTTTGGACTGGGGAGCCTTCTACACTGACGACTTCGTCCCCTGCCGCCAATCCAGCCTTTTGTGCTGGCCACCCAGCTTGTACGCCGCCAATCTTCGGTGCGTTGATCGGCGAAGGCGCACCAAAACTAAAAAAGGTAACACTAAAAATCACAAACGCCCAAAATAAATTTGAAGAAGGGCCCGCAAATACAATTAAAAAGCGCTTGCCGACTGGCTTACGTGCAAAAGAAAGACGCTCAAGAGCCGGGTCCACCTCTTCGCCAACTTCCTCTCCAACCATTTTGACATAGCCGCCGAGAGGGATCGCACTAACCATATATTCCGTCTCGCCCACGTGCTTGCCAAATATTTTTGGACCAAAGCCAAGAGAGAACCGTTCAACTCCGACGCCTGCCCATTTAGCAGCCAAAAAATGACCCAGTTCGTGGACAAACACGATCAGGCCGAACACAATCACAACCTGTAATATAATTGAGATATTGGCAAAATTCATACTTGCCTTCTCCTCTCTTTCTCACCGAGAGCTGAGCTTATCCCCAGATTCTGCCATAATAGTAAATAAAGGCAGCAGGAAAAAGCAGACTATCAAATCGATCTAAGATACCGCCATGCCCAGGAAGAAAATAGCCTGAATCTTTCGCCCCATAGGCGCGTTTGATTGCCGATTCACAAAGATCACCCACCTGAGCAAGCATACCGGCAAAAATGCCTAAAAGGAGTAATTCCAGGAAGGACCGTTGTGGTAAAAACCAACACCACACAATTCCTGCGCCTACCAGATTACCTAGCACCGAACCAACACTGCCTTCGATAGTTTTTCCCGGACTTATGTGCGGAATCAATTTATTCTTTCCCCAAGTGCGACCCACTACGTATCCTGCAGTGTCCCCAAGCATCGCCACAAAGAAAATAAAAAATACCCAACCGACGCCATTCTCAGTAGATCGAACGAGCGCAATATGAGGCATAAGAAAACCCACATATAAGACACCAAGGAGCGAGTCGCTGACGCTTATAATTCCCTGTATCGGCGAGGAATCGCGCAAAGAAAGGGCAAGACAACAAAATAGTCCAACCGCGAACATGGCTCCCACAGCAAGCGCAGGTAAGAACAGCACAGCTATGGCAACACCGATGCCCCACCCAAACCCCCAAAAGGGAGCAAAAGAAAGACGGGTGCGAATAAGGGAAAAATACTCATAGAGCCCAAGAGCAGTAAACGCCAGCAAAACGCTGGAAAAGAGCCATGAGGATGCGCAGCAGATCAGCCAAATAAGTGGAGGAAGGGCAATAGCGGCAGTGAGTAGTCGAGCACGAAACACACAGGACTCATCAACGGGCGATACGTCGCAAGTCAGAGAATTTCTGTTCCGCCGTGCGGCCAAAACGCCGGTCTCTATTTTGATAATCGATTAACGCTTGAAAAAATTCGACCCGTCCAAAATCTGGCCACAGCGTTTCTGTCACGTAGATTTCCGTATACGCCATTTGCCACAGAAGAAAGTTGCTCAGACGAAACTCACCGCTTGTGCGAATCAGCAGGTCAGGGTCTGGAATGCCCGTTGTCCAGAGATACTGGGTAAAGATGTCCTCAGTAATCTCTTGTGGCGAGAGCCGCTTTTCCTGGACTGCGGCTGCGATCGCCCGGGCGCAAGCAACAATTTCTTCCCGACTCCCATAGCTAATGGCAAGGACAACAGTGAGGCCGTTATTTTCTCGGGTCAAACGAACAGCCTCAGCTAAAGATTGTTGGACGGCAACAGGAAGACGACTCAGGTCGCCAACTGCCAAAAGTCGAATATTATTCTTTAGTAACCTGTGGAGTTCCGTACGCAAATAGCGGCGCAAAAGACTCATCAGCGCAAGCACTTCGGAGGCCGGACGCCGCCAATTTTCTGTGGAAAAAGCGTAAAGAGTGAGATATTCAAGGCCGATTTCTCGGGACGTTTCGACGACGCTGCGGACAGAATCTTTCCCGCGTTTATGACCTTCGATACGGCTGAGTCCTCGCTTTTGCGCCCAACGACCGTTGCCATCCATGATGATGGCCACGTGTCGCGGCAATCGCTCTTTCTCTAAGACCTCACTCACAGGATCGTCTCACTCGTACGCAACAACATCACAACTTTGCTTACACTACCATGAGTTCGTCTTCTTTTGCTTTCAGCAATTTATCGAGCTTTTCGATATATTCGTCGGTCATTTTCTGGACACGATCTTGAGTAGCCCGGGCTTCATCTTCGGGTATTTGCTTGTCCTTCTGCATCTTTTTTATACGCTCGTTGGCGTCGCGCCGGTGATTTCGTGTAGACACACGATACTCTTCCGCAACTTTCCGCACATGGCGGACAAGCTCCTTACGCCGCTCTTCGGTCAATTCCGGAATTGGCACCCGAATCACTTTTCCATCATTGATGGGCGTCAGTCCAAGATCAGACTGCAAAATGCCTTTCTCGATCGCCTGCATCACACTACGGTCATACGGCTGCACGACCAATAATCT
Source organism: uncultured Enterobacteriaceae bacterium (assembly GCA_964618735.1). Classification (GTDB taxonomy): domain Bacteria; phylum Desulfobacterota; class Binatia; order Bin18; family Bin18; genus SYOC01. The sequence continues at coordinate 4,293 of CAZUFQ010000069.1, read as the reverse complement.
GGCCTCAGGAGCAGACAATGCTGCAAGCTGATTTAGCGGGGTACGAGCGCCATAATACTCTACCATCACACCTTCAATGAGTGCAGTGGAGGCGCGACCGGTACGCATTTTAGCGAGGTCTTTTCGCATGGCGTCGATGGTGTTGTCCATATCTTTCTTGAGAGCCTCTAACACCTGCGCATTCATACTTTCCCTCCATGTATTAATGTGCCCACAGGTTCTCCAAGCGCCACACGCTGGATATTCCCAGGTTCAAGAAGACTAAACACGAGGATTGGCAGTTGGTTGTCCATGCACAGAGAAATGGCTGTGGCGTCCATGACCTTGAGATTTTGTTGTAGCACCTCAATGTAGGTGAGTTCTCGAAATTTTTGCGCTCCCGTAACAAGCAGAGGATCAGCATCATAGACGCCGTCTACTTTTGTCGCTTTGCAGAGAATCTGTGCGCCGATTTCCATTGCCCGTAAGCTTGCCGCCGTGTCAGTAGTGAAATAGGGGTTGCCAGTTCCCGCCGCAAAAATTACCACTCGTCCTTTCTCTAAATGACGAGTGGCGCGACGACGAATATAGGGCTCAGCAACCGGAGCGACCGTAAGCGCCGACATCACACGGGTCTGCACTCCACACCGCTCTAACGCCTCCTGCATCGCTAAACCGTTAATCACAGTTGCGAGCATTCCCATATAGTCAGCGGTTGTGCGGTCCATTCCTTTGGCGCTGCCAGTAGCACCGCGGAAAATGTTCCCTCCACCCACGACAAGCGCAATATCACACCCAAGGTCACGGACACTTTTCACCTCAAGCGCCACGCGTGTGAGAAAGGCATCATCGATCCCATAGTCTTGATCGCCAGCCAGCGCCTCACCGCCAATTTTCAACAATATCCGCTGGTACCGCGGGGTAGGTTGTGCCATACAAGCTACTCAGTCTTCTCCTCCGCCCCTTCACCTTCGCCGATCTGAAATCGGGAAAAACGGCGCACCATGATGTTTTCTCCAGTACGCGCCACTGCCTCTTTGACCAGTTGCTCGACGGTTTTGCTCGGATCACGAATGAAGGGCTGTTCAAGAAGACAAGATTCGGCAAAAAATTTTTCTAATTTTCCATCGACAATACGGTTGATCACGGCAGCCGGTTTGCCAGATTGCTCTGTTTGCACGCGATAGATCGCACGTTCTTTTTCTTTCTCGGCCTCCGACACCTCATCTCGGTGAACATATCGAGGATTCGCAGCGGCGATCTGCATAGCGATGTCTTTCACCAAACGTTGAAACTCATCTGTCCGCGCCACGAAATCAGTCTCGCAATTCACTTCGACCAACACGCCGATCTTCCCTGCCCCGTGGATATACGCGCCCACCGTTCCCTGCGCTGCCGCACGGCCAGCTCTCTTTGCCGCCGCCGCGAGCCCTTTTTCTCGCAAGAATGTAATTGCCTTTTCAAGGTCTCCAGCTGTCTCCGTCAACGCTTTCTGACAGTCAACGATACCGGCGCCAGTGCGTTCACGTAGCTCTTTCACAAGAGCAACATTAGGCTTTGCACTCACGCAGCACCCCCTTCCTCAGCCAGCATGGATTCGGCTTCGGTCACGACGGGAGCCGCACCTGCAGCAGCTTCTTCTTTCAGGTCGCCTTGCTGACGTTCTTCATATACGCCTCGCCCTTCAAGAATCGCCTCAGCTACTACATTCGTGAATAAGCGAATCGCACGGATCGCGTCGTCGTTCCCTGGCACTTTATGGGATATCACATCTGGATCACAATTTGTGTCAACCGGAGCGACAACGGCAATACCCAATTTAGTCGCTTCTTTGACGGCAATTTCCTCCTTGCGCGTATCAATTACGAACAACGCATCCGGCGTTTTGCGCATAGATTTAATACCGCCTAAGTCCGCCATTAGTTTCTCGCGTTCACGACTCATGCCTAAGAGTTCTTTCTTGGTGAACGCATCTGACAGCGATTGTGTCTCTAAAATTTCATCGAGTTTTTTGAGCCGTTCGATAGACTTTCGCACCGTTTGGAAATTGGTGAGGAGTCCACCCGGCCAGCGATTGTTGACATAGAACATGCCGCAGCGTTCTGCCTCTTCACGTACGACTTCCTGTGCCTGCTTTTTCGTCCCGACAAAGAGAAATTGTCCGCCTTGAGCGGCAAGGTCACGGGCAAATTTACAGGTTTCACGCAGCATGCCCACCGTTTGTTGAAGGTCAATAATATGAATACCGTTGCGAGCACCGAAAATGAACGGCTTCATTTTCGGATTCCACCGGCTTGTCTGATGACCGAAATGGACTCCAGCTTCAAGTAATTGCTTGATTGTAATCTCAACCATGCATTCTGCCTTTCTTATTCCCAATTAAGTGATGCCATCGCCATGAGATGATCCGGAGCACCTTGTAGCAAAAGGGTTCTCCCTTTGCAACGCAGCGAGATTGCTACTGATTCATCGATTCAAGAAATTCCTGGTTATTTTTCGTGCCCTGCATTTTATCCATGAGAAATTCCATTGCCTCGACAGTATTGAGCTGAGATAAGAGTTTGCGCAAGATCCACACACGATTTAAGACCTCACGAGGCAATAGCAATTCTTCTTTTCGGGTGCCAGAACGATTGATATCCACTGCTGGGAAAATTCGTTTATCCATCAATCGTCGATCAAGGTGAATCTCCATATTTCCAGTTCCCTTGAACTCTTCAAAGATCACCTCGTCCATACGGCTTCCAGTATCTACCAATGCAGTGCCGATGATCGTTAAGCTTCCGCCATCTTCAATATTGCGAGCGGCGCCGAAAAACTTCTTCGGTCCTCGCAACGCATTCGCATCTACACCACCAGAGAGCAACTTACCGCTCGGCGGCACCACAGCATTATAGGCCCGCGCCAGCCGAGTGATACTATCGAGCAAAATCACGACATCTTTTCCATGCTCGACCAGCCGCTTCGCTTTCTCGATGACCATTTCAGCCACTTGCACGTGACGGGTGGCAGGTTCGTCAAACGTCGAACTGACAACCTCTGCACGTACAGAGCGTTGCATGTCGGTAACTTCTTCCGGACGCTCATCAATCAACAGGACAATCAAAATCACTTCTTTATGATTCTGGGCGATGCCATGTGCAAGGCTTTGGAGCATCATCGTCTTACCAGTACGTGGAGCCGCAACGACAAGCCCACGTTGACCTTTGCCTATGGGCGTAAGCAAGTCGATAATCCGCGTGGTATATTCTTGCGGAGTGTGTTCAAGCCGTAGCTGTTCTTGTGGATAGAGAGGCGTGAGGTTATCGAAGAGAATTTTCTCGCGCGCGCGTTCTGGTTCTTCGTAATTAATCGCTTCGACTTTGAGAAGAGCGAAATAGCGCTCTCCCTCTTTGGGTGGGCGAATCTGACCAGCAACAACATCTCCCGTCCGTAAATTGAATCGTCGGATCTGGCTCGGCGACACATAAATATCGTCAGGCCCGAGGAGATAGTTGTAATCCGGAGAGCGAAGGCAGCCAAAACCGTCAGAGAGAATCTCCAAGACGCCCTCTCCATAAATGAACCCACTCTGCTCAGCTTGCGCCTGCAGAATAGCGAAGATGAGATCTTGCTTGCGCATGCTCGAGGCGCCCTCGACGTTGAAATCACGGGCAATCTGCGCAAGTTCACCAATCTTCTTCTCTTTGAGCGCCTTCAGATTTAGGCCGGTCTCTTCTTCAAGCGCGACATCTACACGGGCGTCACGTGGTTCGGTCACTTCGTTGTGACTACCGCCATTGTTTCGTGCAGCCGTCCGACCCATAACGGATCCTCCCTAACTAAATTGATACAGTAACTGATAGGACCCCAGCCCTCCCACCACGAAGGGGCCTTGAGTGCGACGCGCAAGACGGGCGATACGACCCGAAGTTAGCTGGAAACAAAAGGCGTTCGCCAGGTGGGGACAGAGCGGCCGGAGAGAAAGTTCTCCGTCTTTTGGAAATTACGTTTTAATGATAGTCGATCCTTTTATCCCCGTCAACAGGAAATAAACGCTGATTTGCCTTTTTTTCTCGTTCAGGAAAACAACAAGTCAGGAGTTGGCGCAAGTCGTCAGGATAAGGAGCTCGTACGCATAGGGGCGCTCTGGAAATAGGATGGAGCACTTCAATCTGTTCGGCATGCAGAGCTTGTCGTGGAAAAGTCTGCAGAAGAGGATCCAGACCTTTTAAACGGCTGTTGTTTCCTCCGTAGACTTTGTCGCCAAGAATAGGGTGCCCAATAGCCGCCAGATGTACACGCAATTGATGGGTGCGCCCTGTTTCTGGAAAG